>JAWOEL010000081.1:0-3100 GCA_046482735.1 Bacteroidales bacterium
AATTTGATGGGGGATTCATTGATCTATTATATTTTTATAATAAATCACTTAGTGCTTCAGAAGTAGCACAACTTTACAATAGTGGAAACGGAATTTAATAAATAATAACTTAAAAAACAAAAAATGAAAACAAACGTAGACTTAATGAATGAAGCTTTAAATGAAGCTCACGACAACTTTCAAAGTGAAATCAAAAAAGAAGAAGAGATTGTGATAGAACAATTTACAGAATTTCTTCAATCTTTAGAAGTTTCTTGTTTAACAAAAAATGTAGTGTTTGGGGCTATAATAGAGTTTTAGCACAAAATCAGGGCTCTTTGTCTGAGGGAGTACAACAAAGTGCTATACATATAGAAAGTATTGTTTCTGAAATTCAACATGTAGATATATCGGTATATCCAAATCCGGTAGCAAAAAATGTGTATATTTCAATTGGACAATCCTCTCATCAATACTACTATTATCTGTATTCTTCAAATGGTGTTTTGCTCGACGAAAATATGTGTAATAACAAAACTCGTATCTCTTTTACACATTATAGTAAAGGAGTCTATTTTATAAAAATAGTTGAACGTGAGAGTAATTTAATAAATCAGTATACAATTATAAAACGATAAGAAAATGAAAAAACGTGGCTTTATTTTAATGTTTTGTTTGGTTGTATCTCAAGTGATGGCTCAGTCTCCGCTTGGATTCACATACCAAGCTGTTGTGCGCGATGATGAAGGTATGCTTCGGAGCGAAGAGTTAATTGCACTCGATATTTCTATTGTGCAGGGGAACCCTGAATCCGGTACTGTTGTATTTCAGGAACCGCACGCTCCCACAACAAATAAAAATGGTTTATTGTCAGTAATTATCGGTTCTCAAAATTCGGTTGATTTTGAATTAATTGATTGGTCAAACGGACCATATTTTTTACAAACGTATATAGACGGGGTATTAATGGGGGCAACTGAATTGGTGAGTGTGCCGTATGCAATGTACAGTCTCCTTGCGGAACGTGCCTCTTCGGTAGAGTATTCTCAGGTGCAGAATGCACCAGCATGGAATGATTCTATTGCCGATTATTTTCAAGAAAACATTGGGTATACCGTAATGCAAACGGATAGTTTGCTGGGTACAAAAGCTGATAAAAACACAACATATTCAATTTCTCAGGTTGACAGCTTATTGACATTTTATGATGAAAATGCGTATTCAAATATGCAAATTGACAGTCTGTTGTTGGTTGTATCTGATACTATAACGTATTCTAATAATGAAATTGACAACTTATTCTCATTGAAAGCGGACACTTCTGCTGTATATGATAAAGTTTCTATGAATTCTTTGTTGAATCAAAAAGCGGACACTTCTGTGGTGTATACGAAAAATCAAACGGATATTTTGTTGGATAATAAAGCAAATCTTTCTTTAGTGTATTCCCAAACATATATTGATAATACATTTGATACAAAAGCAGATGCATCAATGGTATATAATCAGACATATCTCGATTCTGCCTTATTGAGCAAAACTATTTCGAAAGACTTGTCGGCAGTGGCTTTTTCGGGTGATTATAATGATCTTTTGAATAAACCTCTAATTCCTACACAAATCAGTTCGTTTAATAATGATGTGGGATATATTACTATGGCTGATATGATTACGGAGCCTGAAATAGTTGATATTGTGTTGAATAATGATTTTTTACAAACAGAGACAGATCCTGTGTTTTCTTCTTCTCTTGCTGCAAATATTACAGACATTGATACTGCGTATTGGAATGCAAAAAGTGAATTTGACGGTAATTATACAAGTCTTACCAATCTCCCGGATTTAAGTATATATTCTTTAAAATCTGATGTGTATACGCAAGCGGAAATTGATCTTGCACTTGCAGAAAAGGTTAATAATTCTGATTTGGCTATAGTTGCGACAACTGGCAATTACAATGACTTATTATACAAACCTACCATACCGGCATCGGTAAGTGAATTGGTAAATGATGCCGGATATGTTTCCACAGACACAGTTTTATCGGATGCTGAGGTTGTGCAAATAGTGTCTGATAACGGCTTTTTAACAACCGAAAATGATCCTTTATTTTCTGCTTCTCCTGCATTTTCAATTTCAGCAACTGATGTTGACAGTTGGCATGCGAAAAGTGATTTTGATGGTGCGTATACCAGTTTAACCGGAACACCTGATCTGAGTGTGTACGCTCTTAATTCACAAATATATACACAAACCGAAATAAATGATTTTTTGTCCTTAAAAGTATCAACAGCTGATATAGGTGCAGCTGCCTTATCAAATGATTATAATGATTTACTTAATCGTCCTGCGATTCCGGTAAATGTTTCTGATTTGGTTAATGATTCAGGATTTATTACCGATACAGATTTGCAGGATGATGATCCGTTAAATGAGGTGCAAACACTTGCATTAAACGAAACGACTTTAACTATTTCGCATGCAAACGGAAATAGTGTTGTGTTTGAAACATGGGATACCGACAGTACAAACGACGTGACTATTGATGATACTCAAACTATAACAGGAGATAAAACATTTACCGGTGCGGTGACGGTTAATGAGCCGATAAACTCTGCTGATGCTGCCAATAAAGCTTATGTTGATGCTCTCGAAACGCAGGTTTCTGTTCTCGAAACGCAAATTTCAACCTTAAATGATATTTTACTGGATGCTGGTTTGCAAGGTGTTGTGTCGGATTTTGAAGGGAATGTGTATAAAACAGTTAAAATTGGTAATCAAATTTGGATGGCAGAAAATCTTCGTTCGACGTATTATGCAGACGGAACGCCAATACCTTCCGGTGCTGGTTTGGGAGATATAACCGGCCAAAATACGAGCACATATTATTTTTGGTATAATGATGACATTCAGAATGCTTCTGAATGGGGAGCTTTATATACTTGGGCTGCGGCTATGAACAGTGAAGCATCCTCTGCAACTAACCCAAGTGGAGTGCAGGGGGTGTGTCCGAACGGATGGCATATTCCGAGTGATGCCGAATGGAAAGAATTGGAAATGAGTCTTGGTATGTCGGCTGCCGCTGCCGACAATACGGGCGGAAGAGAAACTGACGAAGGCG
>JAWOEL010000101.1:0-16169 GCA_046482735.1 Bacteroidales bacterium
GAATCCTTTCGTGTGGTATCTTTTCAATTACAAAAAATATTTATCTTTCATCATTCGCTTATCCTTTCCCCAACACCCACCGCCCTACGGGAACCTCCCTCAAAGGAGGAATAGCTCCGTGCAATGTTTCTACTCATTTTTCACATGCTCTCCCTGAGCACAAAGCATATCAATCCCGGTGGGATGGAATGATTATAGAAAAAAATGGTGGTTGACATACTTAGACCCTTGGTCAGGAGGTTAATTAGTGAGCAGAAAGGAATTAAGATTATGAAAAACGAACATTATGATATATATATTAAAAAACCGACTGTATGTTTTTTCTGTTTCATTCATTTCTGTTTGTAATTAATCATTGCCACATAACTTCTTCTTTCCAATCATCCGGAAACCCCATATCTTTACAATCAACTAAATCACACGTCATTAGTATTTTTTTTAATTCAGAAACAAAACTACTGTGAGGACTTATAATTCGAGTAATATAATTTATACAACAAAGTTGAGCATAAAGTTTATTATCGTAAAAATGTGTGTTTTTAATAAATGTATTATCAGTATTATACGGTATTTTAGGAACTATGGTAAAGCGACGATTCCACAGACGGCTATGATGTGCACAAATATTACGTAAACCTGCAAAAGCATGCATCCAACTTTCAAGAATTAGCGGATTGGGTAAGCCAAATTCCTTAGCTATTTTTTTCTTTTCTGATCCTTTCTTTAGATTACCATAAAGTTTACTCAACAAGCCCATAGTTATCACCTCCAGACTCATCCAGGCAGGAGGATAGGCAGGCATGGAATACATGTCTTTATAATGCTTAATAAATGTTTCCGTTGAACGGTCAACCTCTTCATACAAAGAATTAATGTTTTTGTTAAAAAAATAACTATTCCGATACATTGTAGCATCTTCATGCCAATGACTACCATTACCGAGTGAAAATTCATACACAATTTTTGTACGTAGAGCCACTTCAATTTTTTCAATGGCATTAAAAACCAACAAACGTAAACGACGGTCAAAGACATATACATCAATAATATCTTCAAAACAAACATCTTTAATAAATGGATGATTGGGAGCAGTATTATCCTGAAATGGATATGTATATGCACGTAACCTGTAATAACTTATGTTGGATAAGTAATGTGCCGCTTTGTTCTCATCATTAAACCGTAAACCACGATCTTTGAGCTTTGCAATTTGGTCAATTATAGTAAGTGGTGGTTTTGAATACTTCATGAAACATATCTCCATAAAAATCGAAAACTCACCCGGGTGCGCTGTTCAAATGAGAAGCGTGGTGAGTCTTATTAATCACAAATATAATATTAAATATTATATAAATAAAATAAAAATCAAATTATTTTCTCAAAGACTCATTTAGTTGAGTTATCTTTCATCGTTTGCTTATCCATTCCCCAACACCCACCGCCCTACGGGCACCTCCCTCAAGGGAGGAATAGCACGGTGCAATGTTTCTACTCATTTTTCACATGCTCTCCCTGAGCACAAAGCATATCAATCCCGGTGGGATGGAATGATTATAAACACATGTAGTATGACTTTATTATATTCCTCACAAAATTTTACAGCCGAACGTGCAATTAAAACCTGAATAATTAATAGTTTTGTACAAATAATAATCCTAAATAAAGAAAAAATATGAAAGTACTCCTTACCGGTGGAACCGGATTTATCGGCTCATATGTATTAATGCAATTAGTAAAAGAAGGGCACAATGTTACCGTATTGGCTCGTAATGCACAAAAAGTCCCGGCATTTACTACAATGAAAAATGTGGAAGTATTGGAAGTTCCTATGACTGATTTTGAGGGCACCAAACAAGCTTTGCAGGGAAAAGATGCGTGTATTCATGTTGCTCTCAACTATAACGACAACAGCGGATATGATATGCTTATGAACGATACTGCACCATCAGTTTTTTTGGCTTCGGAAGCGGCAAAAGCAGGGGTTAAACATTTTATCTACACTTCGTCTACCGCTGCTCTCGATAATATTTACAGCCTCCCCGACCCTTTTGTAAATTCGGCGGCTCAGGATGTTATTTCAACTCACACCAAACAAGATCCGCAATCATATTATGGTGCAACAAAAGCTGCGGTTGAGAATTTCTTACTGGCAATCGGCAGTCAAACCGATATGCGGGTTAATATTATTCGTCCGGGATATACCTTTGGAAACCCGGTGGTAGAAGGTGCATGTACTCAACCCGACAGTCGGTTTAAAGATATTGTGCAGGCAGCTGTTTCGGGCGAAAAGTTAGAACTGATAAAAAACGACGGTACACAGTTTTTATGGGGAGGAGATATTGCAAAAATATACACCGCAGTATTAGACGGGAATATGCAGAAAAAGGTGTATTTCGGTTTGTCGAATCAATTTACCTCATGGGAATTTATTGCTCGTGAAGCTATTAAACAAAGTACATCATCATCAGAATTAACAATTACAGATTTAGGCTGGAGCGAAAAACCTGTTCTCTTTGATGTATCGGATATTGAAAAAGATTTCGGATTTTCGTTTTCACCTCATCCTCATATTGAAGAACATGTGGCATATTATGTTGATCTGTTAACATAAAAACAGTACAGCCATACATGTATGCATAACTTTTGCTCTGCATAAATGCATGGCTGTGCTATTAAATTCCCATAACAGTTAGAGCACATAACATTATTTAAAACATCTTCTTCTCTCACATAGTGCTCGGTTCGAACACGTTCTCATCTTGTTTTTTTTCAATTATAAGCACAAAAAAAGGTTAACCGATTGCTTCGATTAACCTTTACTACTGTCGGGATGACAAGATTATGCGCTCCGCTTATGAGCTCCTCCTTTCAGTCGTCGGTTCGAACAAGTTCTCATCTTGTTTTTTTTCAATTATAAGCACAAAAAAAGGTTAACCGATTGCTTCGATTAACCTTTACTACTGTCGGGATGACAAGATTCGAACTTGCGACCCCACGCCCCCCAGGCGTGTACTCTAAACCGGACTGAGCTACATCCCGAATGTATATATATTTCTAAAATTCTGTGTCTAATGAGGTAAATTCATCAGCACAATTTTGTATAACTTCATCTATATACTCGTCTGTTACTTCAACAGAATCGGGCAATACTTTTATTTGACTAGCTATACAATTACAATATGCATCTGCATCTTCTCCATAAATAACCATATTCATAGTATCACCTAAACAATTCTGCTTGTATTCTTCAGCAAGCTCTTCCTTGTTTTGTTGTGCAGGTCCACATGCAAACAATACAATTCCTGCTACCAACATACTCATATATACTACTATTTTCATATTTTTGTTCAATTTTTATTTATGATATGCAAAGATAAAACATTCTCATATAAAAATAATAATTTTTTTGTAAGGAAATTAAAACTGATATGTCAAAAAATAGCTATTTTTGAACAGCAAAGGACAATAAATTTAAAATTACTAAAATAAATACTCATGGATTTTTTTAAACCACTTTCATCAGATTCAGAAAACAAAAATAAATCTCAGCAAACAGAAAATGGAGCCGAAGAACATGTATCGTGTTTAATTATCGGAAGCGGACCGGCTGGATATACTGCTGCAATTTACGCAGCTCGTGCAAATTTATCTCCGGTACTGTATGAAGGTCTGGAACCTGGTGGTCAATTAACCACAACAACTGAGGTAGAAAATTTTCCCGGATATCCCGAAGGTGTTACTGGTCCTCTTCTTATGGAAGATCTTAAAACACAAGCTGAACGATTTGGTGCTCAAATTCGTACCGGTTATGCAACTGAAGTTAACTTTTCCGGAGAAGAACATGTGGTTATAATTGACAGTACGACCAAAATATTCGCAAAATCTGTCATTATAGCAACAGGTGCTACAGCTAAATATTTGGGACTTGAAAGTGAACAAAAATATCGGGGTATGGGCGTATCTGCATGTGCTACATGCGACGGATTCTTTTACAAAAATCAGGACGTGGCTGTTGTTGGTGGTGGCGACACTGCTGCTGAAGAAGCAACATACCTTGCCGGTATTGCTCGAAAGGTTTATTTAATTATTCGTAAAGATTATATGCGTGCGTCTAAAACCATGCAAGAACGGGTTGAAAAAACAGAAAATATTGAAATTTTATATGAACACATCACAAAAGAGGTTTTGGGCGACGAAAACGGGGTGACCGGAGTTGCTCTCATAAAAAAAGGTACTGAAGAGGTCTCAATTTCGGTTTCCGGATTTTTCCTTGCTATTGGTCATAAACCGAATACTGATATTTTTAAAGATTATCTCGAATTAGACAGTGTGGGATATATACAAACAAAACCTAAATCTACACACACAAATGTCCCGGGCATTTTTGCCTGTGGCGATGTACAGGACTCTCAATACAGACAGGCAATTACGGCCGCAGGAACTGGCTGTATGGCTGCTCTGGACAGTGAGCGATACTTGGGTTCACTCAAATAATTTTTTGATGCAGCTGTAACAAAAACACTCCAACTATTGAACATGGAAATGTTATTACTATTTCTATGCAAAAACTAAACACATAAAGTATTCGTGCCGAGTCAATACTTTTTTTATATTTGCACCTTAATTTAAAATAAATAATTTAATATGTTACAAAACGATTTAGACAAAGCAAGTTACAGTTTAGGATTAAATATAGCGGCAAGCCTTCAACAAGAAGGGGTTGATGATATTAACGCAGAGGCTTTTGCACAAGGCATTACTGATATATTACAAACCAAAGATCTCCAAATCCCACTTACCGAGGCTGCACAAATTGTACAGTCTTTTTTAGGAGCTGCTCAAGAAAAACGATATGCTAAAAATATAACTGAAGCTCAATCATTTTTAGCTGAAAACGCTAAACGTGAAGGGGTTACTGAACTTCCTAGTGGCTTGCAATATGAAATAATTACTGAAGGTTCCGGCGACAAACCTAGTGCTGAAAGTACCGTTACCACACACTATCATGGCACATTTATTAACGGAGAAGTTTTTGATAGCTCTGTTCAACGAAATCAACCTGCTACTTTCCCGGTAAATGGTGTTATTAAAGGATGGATAGAAGCTCTTCAACTTATGCCCGTTGGATCTAAATGGAAATTATATGTTCCTTCTGAATTAGCATACGGTTCTAATCCTCATCCAAACGGACCAATTGAACCACACCAAGCTTTAATTTTTGAAGTAGAATTATTAGAAATAAAATAAAACTATTCACTACAAGATACGATTTTGTTTTAAAGAATATTAAAATACTTAAGCTGTGCTATTATTTATAGTACAGCTTTTTTTTATTACTATAAAAAGCATTCGAGATAATTTAAATACTATCAAAAAAAATGTGTCTAGTTCATAATAACGTGAGTTCGACGTAACTTTTCAAGTTCAGGTTGATGTAAAATATTGAAGATTCAGGCAAATCGATGAATCTTATCGGGATAAGATGAAGAGATTTAACGCACATATTCAATATTTTACACAAAGAAATCAATGAAACGCTTATAAACAGCAATCTTCTTCTTAAAAATAATTCGATTTATCCCGATAATACTCATTATTTTTAATCGAATCTTACTATTTCTAAGCGTTCTGAACTCAAAAATTATATCGAACTCACGTTAATAGACTATTTTAGATTATGAACCAGAAATTATAACAAAAGGATTCCTTGCAACATTAAAAGAATTTTTATACAGTAATCTATCAGTTTTTAGGGTTTAGGAATTACGGTAACTGTATACATAAAATCTTTTGAAATACCATTAATAATAACATTGTTTATGTTGATAGTTAATTCTGTATTTAAATATTTTGTACGAAAATATGATATATTATTTTTTTTCTTAAAAAGAGAATTTACTTCCCATATAATAGTCGGATCTCCATATAATTTTTTTGAATAATGTTTTCTTATAGATAGTGGTTTTTTGTCTTTATACATTTTAATTTCTGCTTTGGAAAAATCAACAGTATTAATTTCTGGTATAGAAAAAGAGAATTTTGGAAAAATTAAATCTTCAGAAATATAACCATTAGGGGGATATGCAATATATTTAGGAAAGCTATCTTTATTTGATGAATTTTCTTGAAGGATATAAACTGCCTCAGTTTTAGGAGTACTTCCATATCCAATATTCATTAATTGTGAGTATAATATCCAACGTCTATGTCCAACATCTATATTAATATTACCATAATCTTCAATGAAACCATCAATAGGATTAATAGTGTCTTTTTGTATATCGAAATAATCGTAAAAACCTATGTTTGAGTTGCCTGCTGCGTCTCTGCTATAATCTTTTATATAGCACTTCCAATCGGATGTAGGGTAATGAGATGTTTTATTATTTTTTAATATTAAAAAAGCTGCATGTTGAGCTTTATGGTTTAAAGAATCTATTAATGTAATGGTGTGTAATCCAACTAATTTTCTAAAAAAATTTATTCTTTTTTCAGCAGCTTTTAACTGTTTTTCTTTTAAAACGCCTTGATTACAAAAAAGTTTTGACCCATTCCATTTAAAATCTGTTAAATACGATGTTTTATATTCTTGATTATATAATTGAATATATTTTTCTTTAGATATATTTGTTTTTAATGTAAAAGAAAGAGTAATGGTAAGAGTTAGAAATGAAATGAATAGTTTTTTTTTCATTATTTTAGTTTTTTTTAGGTGTTAATTTTTCTATTCTTTCATGTACATAATTGCAAGGTTTATAACATTCCTTGTGAAACATCCCGAAAATTCATACAAAAAAGGGTATATATGTGAAATATCTGTTACTAAGTATACATTACAAATGCCAACCATATACATTATACACTTACACGAGTACACTCATTGTGCTGTACATACCATACATATCCTTCTACCTCGAAACCCATAGATGCAATAATGTGCATATATTCCTGCACTTGTTGCATATGAGAAATTGCCGTTAGTTCCGTAAATTTATAATCCACAATCACTGCATGATTCCCCTGTATCATTATTCTATCCGGTCGTCTTTCTTCTGCGTGAGGAAGAAGAATACTTTGTTCAGACAAGACTGTATACGTTCCGTCAAACCATGATTTAACCATGGAATGTTGTATTTTATCTACAACAAAAGCAACCATATCGTCAGCTTCGTCCTGTTCTAAAACCCCCTCCAGCACACATGCCTGCACAGCACTTTGCACATCATCAATTGTTAATACCCGCTCCAGTATTTTATGCATAATAAGACCATACGACCGAGGTGTAATCTCACGATGCTCGTTGAAAAAATTACGTGCTTCGGGGTTTGGTAATAATAATGGCGGTTTATTATACACAATATATTCGTCAATAATATGAGTTGCCACAGATTCCTCATCATGCTTTAATACATTCGGCATTGTTCCATATTCGAAACCACCTTCACCAATAGATACAACCGGAATATCAGAATGATCACGTATCTTTTCACATACAGAATCCATAAGCTTAGACATAGAAACCTGAGAATATAATTTGGGAGAATACATCATATAGAGAACTTCCTCTGCACGCGTACACGCAACATACAAATTGTTTATATTATCCAAAAATATCTGCATAGTTTCTTCTACAAACTCCGGACAAAACTGTGTTTCCAACAATTTTTTTGAATATGTCACCGGCAATACAGGAACATCTTTAAAATCAGTACTTTCAGTTTTTAACGTAACCTGCGAATTTACCACATAAAATTGCCAATTAACATACGGCATTATAACCACTTTAAACTGTAAACCTTTTGATTTATGTATAGTCATTGCTTGCATAGCACCTTTTGTCTCAGGTTGAGATATAAATAAATCCTGTGCTCGTTCATTCCACCAATCCAAAAACATATGCACAGAATTTTGATGAGATTGCATAAACACAAAAACCTGTTCTTGAAACGCATGTATAAACGGAACCTCCTCAGCAAACGCACCTAAATCACATTGTTTGATGAAAAATTCCGTTATTTCTATAAGTGCCCTCCCCCGACACTGAGAAAAAAGCGGCGAAAAAATGGTTCGAAAATCAGATACAGGTAATATATGATCTTCATGCAATACAAATATAGAATAATACCGCAACAACACGGTTTGCGTAATTAGACAATCCGGTTCATCAATATGACGCAAACAAGCCAATAAAAATTGAACAGCAGATGAACTCTCTATTTTTAATGCTTCAGCAGAAACGACTGAAAATTTATCAGCATGTTCCGGATATAACTCTTTAGCCTCATTACAAAATTCCACAATTTGTTTAATTTCTTTTTTATTACGCGTAAGAATAGCAATATCTTCCTGAGTGTAGCCATGAGCATGCAATTCAAAAATAAATGAAACAAACAATTCCTTCATCTCTTCAAAATACATCTCCTGATTAATTTTGCTGTCCACATCACCTATCATATCTACCCGCACATATCCTCCCGGCTCGGTTTTAGGAGTAATCTCCTGTTGCACATCAGCATATATTGATGCAAATATATCAGTATAATATTCCGGAACCTTAACTTTATTATCTATAAACGTTTCAAATAATGATTGAGCTACATCAGGAACATGATTAAAAAACGCATTATTAAAAGAAATTATGTGCTCAAAACTTCGCCAATTTTTCTGTAATGAATGCGTAATACAATCTCTGAATTCTTTTTCAATTTCATATTGGAGCAATTTCCAATCACCATTTCTAAAACGATAAATAGACTGTTTCACATCTCCCACAACAAGCGAAAAACCTTGCTCAGATTCAACATGCTTCAATAAGGGAAGAAAATTATCCCATTGCAAACGAGATGTGTCCTGAAATTCATCAATCATTATATTATGTACATATGAACCTATTTTTTCGTACACAAACGGGGCATCACTTTCATTTATAAGAGTCTTGAGTAAACTATTTGTATGAGAAATTAAAAACAAATTTTCGTCTTTCGTATACTCATCAAGAGACTGACGTACCATATATAAAAGTTGTATTGTATATTGTTGTTTAAGTATCTCGTCGGTTGTCAAATATACTACCAACTCTTCCGATTCTAATAAAGAAAGCGTTTTCTGTACAATATCATAGGCACCAGCATAGGCAAAACTCTGAATATCAGATTTGCGTTGTGATGATTTTGCATACCACCTTTCGACATCTGAAGCAGCATTTTTTTGATCCTCTGTTAAATCATAATTTTTTACAATACCATTTTTTCGTATTTTCATAAGCCGCCCCATGAAACCACTATTTTTTTTCACAAAATCTTCTACAGACAAATTATTTGACTGCATATCCTGAGCTAAAGACGACAGCAACACCTCTATTTTTTTTTCAAATCCCTGATGAATACGATATACCCGTGTAAAAAAATCGGACAAATTAGCATTATGAATTTCAGATGCATGCATAATATATTGTTCCGAAAACAATATTTTACTATACTTAATTATATCGTGTATTACATTTCTGCTTTTTTCTTCATCAATTTTGCTAAGAGAAAAATCACGGATAATTGTATATGCTTCCTTATTTTCAGATAAATTAAGAAATAAATGAGAAACTGCTTTTTCGAGCACCTCGTGTTGGCGTAATTCTAATTGATACTGGTTTTGTAAATTAAATTCTTTTGTAAAATTTCGTATAATCCGCTGAAAAAAACTATCAATAGTTTCAATAAAGAAAAACGAATAATTATGCAAAATTTCATGCAAAATTGTTCGTGCATGACACTGAATATCCTGAGAAGACATATCATTATCGTGCATTAAGAAATCAATATACGGTGAATTATTATCTTGTGCCAAATCAAACAAACTGGAAACTATTCGCTGTTTCATTTCGGCACTGGCTTTATTGGTAAAAGTAACAGCCAGCGTAGAACGAAAATGTGATGGGTTTTTAAATAATAAGCGAATATATTCGCGCGTTAACACAAACGTTTTTCCTGCTCCTGCAGAGGCTTTATATATTTGCACCATAGGTCTTTTTTTTGTTTCTCATCATAAAAAGCGTATGCTTTATTATGCTATAAAGATATAAATTATTCCTATTTTAGCCCCCAAAAAAGAAACAAATGAGTCAATACGATATAATTATTATTGGTGCCGGACCTGCCGGAAGTTCAGCTGCACTCACTTTGCAAAATTCAGATAAACGCATTGCATTATTTGACAAAGAAACATTTCCACGCGAAAAAATTTGCGGCGATGGAATTTGCGACCGTAGCATAAACACCCTGAACTCTATTTCACCGGATTATTATACCGAATTCATAAATCATTTCACCCCACATCCGATTCAGAAAACATCATTAGTATACAAAGGCAAACACCATATTCTCAATTTCAAAAATTTCGGATACACCTGTAAACGCAAAGATTTTGATGCATTTCTGTTTAATCTTGTCAAACGAGACTGCTCGCATATTGATATATATGAAAAAACTTCTGTTTCACACATAAAACGAACAGATAATACCGGCCTCACAATTACCACAAACAATGGTGAATCATACTCTGCACGTATGGTTATTATTGCCAATGGAGCAAAATCAAAATTAGCAGCAGAACTACAAAACAAATCATGGGAAAAATCATCAAATGGCGTTGCAGTACGTGCGTATTTTTCGGGAGTACGCGATGTACAGGACGATATGATTGAACTCCATTACAAAAAAGAATTTTTTCCGGGATATTTCTGGATTTTTCCAATCGAAAAAAACATGTATAATGTTGGTTTCGGATATCATTTAAAACAAGCAGACAAGCACCTTTTTTCAATTCAAGATATTTTTCATTCTTGGATAGAAACAGATCCGCAGCTCAAAAAACGATTTGAACATGCAACAATGGAAAGCAAACTACAAGGCGGATTAATCCCATACAACAGCAACAATTTTGACTGTGCCGGCGACAATTATATAATAACCGGAGATGCTGCCTCATTAATAGACCCCATTTCGGGCGGTGGCATCGGGAGTGCTATGTATAGCGGTCATATTGCTGCACACACAGCTGAAACCTGTATTAAAACTCAGGACTGTTCGTACACAACTACCCAAAACTATGAATCACAACTCAAAGCTCGCATACAACAAGAAATAAAAACACGACATCGTTTACAAAAAGTCATTTCTCACATACCTTTTGCTCTGGATATATGTGCAGCTCTTGCAAAAAAACAAACAGTATTAGACCGTATTTCTTCGTGGTATTTGCGATAATCAAATACTATTCATTAAACAGCTTAAAAACAACATTTTATACCAAAACTGTTTTTCAAGAAAGGTAAATTAAAACAAAAATCACACATTTTTGACACAAATTTCATACTCAAAACGCAGTAAAACCTTTACCAAAACAGAAAAAAGCAGTATTTTTATAGCCTCCTAAAAATACTATTCTCGTTATTCTAAACAAGAACAAATTGTTGAGATATTATTCAATATTTCGTTACTAATAGATTAGATACATATGAAACAAAAAATGATTTATTTATCCTTTTCAACAAAAACAATGCACTATAGAACTACGAAACACAATACAAATATTGCACACAATCTGCTCACAAAAAAAGATACACAAAAAACAATTAAGAAATATATTCAATTTTCACTTTTCAAAACATTTTTTTTCGACCCTAGGTTTAATTACGTAAAAAATACGGTAAGAAACCAAAAAACACTACTCTTTCACATAGGGTTTTTATTACTAAAAATGTCTACTTTAATGATAACCACAACACTACAAAAAAACTATCAAAATAATTTTGCTAATTTAAAAACAGAAAAACCTTGCAACTAAACACTACAAAAAACAGTCATTTACAAAGAAATAATATATGAAACCTCCCAAAGTTATGAATAATTTAAAATACACATTTTTTCTACTCATACTCTCATGTACAACAGTAATCGGTCAGGTTCCCGTACACATTAATTCAGGAGACCCAAACTTTCCCTTTCCTCAGTTTTTGGATTATGGAACAGAACGAAAAACATTAGCTAGCGTGAATTCGCCAGGAGTTCCACATGCAGAAATGGAACAGAGAATACGTGACGCATGGAGAATGGTATGTAATAATGTGGCAGAATATCCTGAAGCAACAGTTGGAGGTGTTCAATATTTATATCCAATTGCCCCAAATCATTGTACTTGTGTTGAAGGTGATGGGTATTACTTAATTGGTGCAGCTATTATGGGCGACAAAACTTTTTTTGATGGTTATTATATGTGGGCACACGACAGATCTTTTCAGGGTGTACAACGTTTTATTGATGGGGAATTTAATTCACCTGATTATGCATATTCTAAGGGTTTATCAGGTGCTGGATCATTTGGTGCAGGAATCGATGTATATGGTGGCGGCATAAATGGAAATTCTGCAACAGATGGTGACGTTGATATTGCAATAGCTTTACTAATGGCATATAAGCAATGGGGCGAACATTCAGGCATATTTATCCCATCAATGGGTAATAAAGAATTAAACTATAAGGAAGAAGCTCTTCGATATATACGTGCAATGGTAAAACCGGAAATTTATCCTCTTGCATTACCCGAAATAAAATACACATCTGGTATTGTTGGATTTGATGGGTATTTAAAAGGCGGTGACTCACAAGGTGAATTAACCGAATGGGCTTCAGGAGGATACAATGGTATGGAACGTCAGGTAGGACAACAAAATTATTATTACGATTATTCAGCACCAGCATGGTTTCGGCAATTTCGCCTTTTTATTGAAGATGAATTTGACAAAACAATGTTTAACGATAGTGATGAACAAATACAATTTTATATAGACCAATATAAACGAGTCGAAGCTTCTTGCGATTGGTTAATGGGACTACATTATTCTAAAAATGAAAGAAATATTCCATATTTAGGAAAAGTAATTTACACAGGTAGCGATACAGATTTTGATTTCGACAACTACATTCCAGATGGTGAGGATTTTAGAGCTTCCTGGAGAACAATAATGAATTATATTTGGCATGGTGACCCTTCCTATACTTGGGATCCAATATCACATCAAGTTGATGATAATATATCAAACACATACGAATCTGATATGGGAAAAAGATATGCAAAATTTCTTGCAAAACCACAATCTGAACCATGGAATAACCCTTGTAGGAATATTGGAGATCTTAAAGATAATTTAACTTTTAATGGTCCATATACATTACTTAATGGATATACTCCTGATGGGGAAGAACTGGGAGCATTTCCACTTAACTGGATTCATGGTACTGGTGCTGCAAGTGCTATTGTTGGGCAAGACTTTGAATTAATGGGTGAAATGTTTCGTCATTGTGTTATAGCGTGGGATGGAATAGGTTATTTAGACTCACAACCAACATATTTTCACGAATTTTTTAAATTACTTGGAATGCTCACACTTTCAGGAAATTATCACTCTCCCGAAAATATGATTGCAAAACCAAACTTAAAAGTATATCATAAAATAGATAAAACCTATGCTTTTGCTGGTGACGAAGTTACTTACACTATTAGTTACAGAAACTATGGTTCAGAAGATGCTTTAAATTCAGTCGTCAAATTTGGCATTCCTAATGATTTTAGTTTGGTAAGTGCAACACACGGTGGAACACAGGTTGGAGATTCTATTGTATGGAATATAGGAACAATTAAAGGTTTTAAAACAGGCGAATTAGCTGCCACTATGGATAGTCTGGTTTTAGTATTAAAGATTAGCGATAATATTAAAAATGCACGTTTGTGTACAAATGCAAGTATATCATGCAGTAACGGCTTTGGATGGATATCAAACGAATATCCCAACAACCAAACTGCAGTTATGGAGAGAAACTGTGTAGACGTTGTTGCAAAAGCATTGCAAATTTCAAAAAAAGCGGATAGGTTAAAAACAAATGTTGGAAATACAGTCAAATTCACAATAGATTTTGAAAATTCTACTGAAGCAGGTTGGATTAACGGAGGAAGACCTGGGGTTAATTTTTCATTTGCCCATGAACCACCTGCTACGCCTAGCTCTGCTGCATCAGTAAAATTTATGTATCGATTATTTCATGATGCTGCCGAACCATATATAGATTACGGAAATTATCGAGTTTCGTATTACATGTACGACCCAAGTTTAACATGTTTTACAGGAACACCAGATTGTGCAACGGGGTGGACTATGACTTCTGAATATTATCAAGGTGGTGATGCCGCATCTTTAAATATTTCACACGAACAAACAGTGGAAGGTTCTGATGGAGAAAAAAAATGGAATCAAAGAATGATTGTTCAATTTGCTCCTCAACTAGCTACAATTACACAACATTTACAACAATATTCGGGTAGTCCGGCAATGGTACATGAAGGAGGAACGGCTTCTTTACGTTTAAATATGCGTATGGAAACCAGTAACTATCAAAATACTAATTGGTCTGACGATTGGAGTTGGGATGATGCGTGGAGTGATGACGAAGATGGTCTTTTTTTCCCTATAACAGATGACCATACTAATCCCAACAATCTTGGAATTCCTGTAAACTCTTGGCATAAAAGCTCTTGCGAAACAAGCACAAAAACCGTTGATAGAATTTTGGTAGAAGAATGGGATGGTTATACGTGGCGACGCATATTAGGTAACGGACCAATGCCTGGTAGAGATGTATATAATGTAGTATTACAAGACACATTGCCTTTTGGGCTTTCATTTGAAAATTTCTTAGGTTCCTGTCCTCTAGCCGAATATGGGGGTGAATGGACAACATCAGTAACACCTGATGGTAGAGATATAATAACCTGGACTATTGATAGAATGATGGTAAAACAAAAAGGCACAATTACTTATACAGCTACCACATCATTTCCTTCTGGCAAACTGTGTCAAACTCCGGACGAAGATGTTTTGAATAAAGTATGGATATGGGGTGACAAGGAATCTCCAACAAACGACACTGCCAAAATTGTTGTTACATGTGCTGAATTACCAACAGTCATACAACCAACTACACTTATTAAAACAGCTGATAAAGAATCCTATAATATTAACGACAATATCACATATACTTTAGAATATGAGCAAACTCATGGAAATATCGCGAACAATGCTTTAGATAATCCTGCTGATTGGAGTTTGTCAAATTGGGTTATAGAATCAGACACACTATCATCGGTTAATAATAACTCGGGAACAGCAACATTTGATTATGCCTATGGTCAAAATGGGTATTTAGAATTTACTTGTCTACCAGCAGTATATGCAGAATTCCAAACTCAATTTAGAATTGGTTCGGGCAATACTATTTCATTATCTTTAAAACCTTTAACAACAAGTGAAATTGAGGTTACTTGTTATGTTAATAACACAGAGGTTTCAGCAACGGAAACACTAATTTATAGCGGCGGGAATCCATTTACAATGAAAATTGATCTTTATGAAGATTTGCTCAGATTATGGATTAATAAAGATACTATAAATGGTCCTAATTATAGTGTTAACAATTTACCGATAGGTGTTGGTGAAACCGGTTTCAAAAATGGCAACACTTCCGGTGGTGGTGCTCATGGGGTACATAAAATAACAAACATACATACTCACTTTGATTATGCATACGATTTAGTTATTACAGATCCTATTCCATCTGACATTAATTTTATAAGTGCCGATAATAATGGTACAAATAATGCCGGCACAATAACATGGGATTTAGACGCGGGGCCAATACCTTTTGGAACAAAATATACGCTTACGTGGACAGGTGAGGTTGTCAGCTGTGGTGATTATATCGAAAATATTGCATATGCAAATATGAAAGGCATAGAAGTAAATTCTATTGCTGGGCAAACTGTCGTTGATTGTGGTACATCTGAGTGCCCAGAACCTCCCACAGTCACTTCGCCTGTGAGATATTGCCAGGGTGATGAGGCTTCTGCTCTTTCTGCTACGGGAACTGACTTATTATGGTATGCGGATACAACCGGCTCCGGTTCTTCGTCTGCTCCGGTTCCCCAAACGGATACCGCAGGTTCAATATCTTATTTCGTGTCGCAAACCGAAAATGGTTGCGAAAGTGATTGGGCGGAAATTGAGGTGATTGTAAAACCATCTCCTCCGGCTCCTGGTTTATCGTCAAATAGTCCTGTTTGTGTGG
>JAWOEL010000025.1:0-19596 GCA_046482735.1 Bacteroidales bacterium
TTTCCCATCAGGATCAAAATATAAAATTGGACTGTTATGGTTTACAGCATATGAGCTTTGATGTGGGTATTTCATAAATACAGGGTCGACATTCCACCTTCTACCTAACCGCGTATCCATTCCATAATCACCCCAACTATACAGATTCTTTTCACCATACACCTCGTCTACAGACTCATGGCCATTAAAGCCATACCGGTATCCATTTCCGGTAAAAGTTCTGCTTGGCATTGGCATACCAAAGAGGTAATAATCACGTACACCATATGTATTCGCCATCATACTCATATGTGTTTATTTTCTGAGTCCCGAAAAGGAATAGCTTACGCCAAACATTACCTGAAAACGTTGTACGGGGTATTTATTGAATCGTTCGTACTTGGTTGCGGTAAGGTTCTGAAAATCGAGAAATGCGACAAATACGGAACTGTAGAAGTATTCTATTCCTATGTTGCAATCGAATAGTCCGTTCATAAGTTGTTCTTCGTTGGTCATCATATTTTTTGCATATCGCATATCTTCGAAAAACACTTCTGTTCGGAGTACTAATTTGTTTCTGTGGGTACGTGGGTGTATTACGTTATATTTAAGTGTAAATTTTGCCTCTAATCCGGGTTTGTGCCATGCTTTTTTTTGTGTTTCTAAATCATATGAATTATATGTTACACTCCACAACATATCGGTTTTTTTACGTGATATTCCTGCTTCTGCATGTGCGGTAAATACCGATGCATTGTCATATACTACAGTAAATGTGTTTTGTGCGGTATCTGTTGCTTCTATGTCATTTACCCATAGATGCATGTTATGTATATTGGCAAATCGTGTATATACTTTAAATGGTAAATTTTTGAGTGCTCTTCCTTTTATCCCAATATCAAATACTGATGCATAATCTGTCGGGTTTATCATAAGGGAGTCGGTAAAATACGGATTTTCTTCATACATATCTTTCATACTATACGATTCTAAACGTCCATTATAGCGTATATATGGCACAAATGCATAATCTTTATATACATAATCTAGTTCGACATCCGGATACATGGAGAATTGTTGTTTGCCCCAGAATTGAGAAAATTTTAATCCTACTCGTACATCCCAATTATCTACTGCTGCTCCAACATATGGTAATACGGTTAGATGGGTATAATTGCGGGATAGATCAGTATCGCTTGCATCAAAATTTCGGGCACTCCACGATACTTCGCTGGTGTATCCGGTAGAAATCATGTCAAATTTTTTGTATCCTTCTGATGTTATGTCCAACAAACTTTCGGAAAATCCGGGTGAAAAGCGGGTATAATCATGAAACAATTCCTGAGTAAATTGATATCTGTTGTCTTCTGATTTTCGGGACTTTATTCCTCCATGTGATAATACTGAAAACATGCGTCTTTGGGTATGTTTTTTGGCTAAGGTGGTGTCGTATACTATAAGCGATGGCTGAAACAGTGTGTCGGTTTCATATCCATATAAGCGAACGGTTTCGAACTGTGGAGTCACATACCCGTATAATGAGACATTGTCTTTAAACAGTTTTCCATAGGCTGAAATATAATCTGTACTATATCCCGCATGTACTTTTTGGTCATTATCTAAACGAACCTTTCCGGCTGATGCATTATGATACACATTAATTCCATACTGTTGTTGGCGTGAGCGTTCACTCATATATTTAAACGAGGCATATGATTTTGCATAATTTCCAAACCCTACCGATGCTTCTCCTCGGTACAACTCCGGTAGCTTATCGCCGGTTATGCTCACTGCTCGTAAAGTGGAAATCTCATATGATGTTTCCACTGGTTTTGTATTTATAGAGTACCGTACATTTATCGGGAGTGAGATTGAATCTTTCGATTCCGGTCGATCGGAAATTCGCACCACATCTGAAAGTTGTACTTTGGGTTCTGAATACACTCGTATGTTTTTATGCAAATCTTTTGGTATAGTATCCGATTGTGCGTATAATGCTGATGCGGTGTATACTATTACAAACAATGATATGTAAAAATTTCGTATAGCCATAATTAATTATTTTCCTCATTTTCAAACAATTCAGGATTATCTCCCATAGGTATAACAACGGGTTCCTCTTCTTTTTCTGCCGATTCCATTTCTTTATCTGTTACATAATCAAGCATTTCCGAAACTTCTTCGAGTATGCCGTCTTCTTTATTTTTGTAATGTTCCAGCACATTTTGCAATGTGTAACGTGCCTGAAATAACTCATCACGAGCAATAAAAATCCGTGCCCATAATATATATGATTTACCTAACCAATATTGGTGTGGTGTACTTTTTTCTAAAAAGTCTATAATATTTTCTTCACTTTCATCATATTTTTCCTGAGCAAATAAATAATGTGCTACTTTATAATTCGCTTCTGAACCTTCTTCTGTGCTAAAATCTTCGGCCAATAATCTATAATGATACAGTGCTTGTGTTGTGTCAGCCAAAGAATCATATGCATGTGCCATATATAAACGTGCCCACCGTTCCTTTTTTTCAGAAATTTTTTCTGTTTGTACATATGTTCGTGCAGTTTGTATTAATTGTGCATGTTTCTGTAAATTTTTATAACACATAATAAGTCCATGACGAGCAAAACGCAAATTTTCTTTCTTTTCAGCTTTTTGTTCTAATTCTTTTAAATAGGGTATGGCTTCTTTATATTGTTGTGCATCCAAAGATATATGTGCCATACGAAATAATGCTTGCTCGACATATTGGTTTGGTGCTTTATGCAACACGAACTCATAACTTTGCATAGCTTCAAAATCATAATTATTAGTATATAAACATTCGGCACTATAAAAATGAGCAGATACAATAAAATATCCATCTGCAAACTGTCGAATATATCCTTTTAAAAGAGGTAAAGCTTTATCACAATCACCATTCAAATATAATTCCTGTGCTACCTCAAAACTCAAAGAATCCTGTTCAGCTTCCGGTATCGTTGCATACCCACCCAATTGTTGAACATACGAAAAATATGAGTTCACATCACTTTTTTTGCGATATATATTGCGTATCATATTCAATGCTGTTTTGGCTTCTTCAGATCCTGGATACTGTTCTACCACTTGTTTATACATATTCAATGATTTATCTAAATCACCGTTATTATATATAATCAAACCTACTTGTAATAATGCTCGTTTAATATATATACTCGAGCTATAATTATTCATGATGCGTTCATAGTTTTTTATAGCTTTATCATACTCATCTGTTTCGACATATGCTTCAGCTAATTCAAATATTGCATCATCATAATATTGAGAAGAAGGAAATTTATCCATAAACTGACGAAGCAAGGTTATTTTTGCACTATGATTACCTACTAAGCCCTGGCAGAATCCTTCTTGAATTAAAGCATATTCCTGATCATAAGCTCCGGATTGGTATGCTTTTCCGTAATATACAATTGCCTGATTAAAGTCTTTTTGCATGAAATATGAGTCTCCTGTACGAATGCAGGCATCTGCATAATATTTACTATCAGTTTGTGTAAAAATATCCAAAAATTTACGAAACCAAACTATTGCTTCTTCATACTCATCTTTTTCAAAATATGTATACCCAATATTGTAGTGAGCTCGCTTATATTCAGGACTATTAAAAGCTCCGGGGGTTACTATAAATTCTTTGAATAATGTGCGTGCGGTTTTATATTCATCTAATCTGAAATAAGCTTCGCCTTTCCAATATGCAGTATATGACCGTATTTTTTTATCAAATACGCCGTATGTTAATGATTTATCAAAAAGTTCTATTGCATTTTCATATTCATTGTTATTAAACAACTCGATTCCACGGTAATACGAGATTTGTTGATATGCTATTTTTAAATCGGTTGAATACTGTGATATTTTCTCTAATGAAGCGAGAGCATCTTTATAATTTTTGGATGTTAGAAATATTTTAACCAACAACTCATTTGCTTCGTCATAATATTTTGAATCCGGATATTTTTCAATAAACGCATTCATTTCTTTTATAGCTTCATTAAATGGTGCATATGATAATTCATAAATTAATTTTGCATGTATAAAAGTTGCCTCCTCAGTTATTTCCGGAAATTCATTATACTCCATAGCAGCCCGAAATGCATTACGAGCTTTATCTTTATGTCCTGTTTGTATGTAACAATCACCTAAATGATAATATGCATTTTGTGCAAGACGTGCATTTTTGTCGGTAACATACCGAAACAACTCAGCAGCCTTTTTATATTTCTGAGCACGGTAATACAAATACCCTAATTCATAATAATCACTTACAGAAGGATTTACAGCATTTTCAAAATACTTTTCATAATATGGCAAGGCCTTATCGTATTGTAATGTTTTATAATACGCACCTGCCAACACACGATATACATCACCTAACTGCTTGGGATTAACTACATGCTCGATCTTACGAGCATATTGAATTAACTTATCATACTCTTCATACACATAATATATTTGACAAATGTACGGTGGTACAACCGTTTTAAAAATAGAAGAATCCGCTAAATACTCAAAACCGGGCAATGCCTGTGGATAATTCTCATCTACATACTCTAAATATGAATAATAAAATAAGGCATTTTCTGCATATACCGAGGGAGCATCTTTTACTTCTTTAAACAAAGGTTTGGCTTGTTCATACTTTTTTTCTTTGTAAAAGGAATACCCATACTTATAAAAATATTCAGCTACATCATTATTGGAAAAATTACGAATATCTACTTTTTTATACCAACCAATGGCTTCTTCATACTCTTGTTCACGAAACAAATAATTTCCCATTTCATAATAGGCATAAAACATTCGGGGACTTTCGGGATACTCACGAATAAAATCTGCCAATAATTTTTGTGCATCACTATTAAACAAACGTATTGCACAAATTGCCATATAATAATATGATTCTCGTTGAATATCTTCATCAGTATGTTTTTCTGCCAATTCTGTAAATATTTTTTGAGCAGCAGAATATTTTTGTTTATCAAACAACTTCGTTGCTGATATAAAATCTTTATTTGTTTCTATATCCCACTTTGTATGCTGGGCATAAGTTGTAAAAGAAATTATAATCACTAAAAGTGTTGAACTCAGAAATTTCATAAATGTATATTTAAAATTTAAATACTGTTCCTGCACTATATTTTAACACAGAACACTTCACGCAAAAATCTGTATTTTTTTTTTAAGTTTCACATGAATAGATATATTTTTTTAAAGAACTTATAAACGACCGGTTTATTATAGTGTATCAAAACAAAAAAGGCGAATAATTTATTCGCCTTTTATATTTTTTATTTTTTTAATTGTTTTTGTTCTCGAGCCATTTTTTCGAGCCGTGCTTGAAAATTTGATTTCTTTTTTGGTTTCTTTTTATTTTGCTCTATTTTTTTCAAAATATCTTCATCATTTATCATATTCCGAATTATAAGAGTTTGTACGATTGTTATAATATTTGCCAAAAAGTAATAATAACTCAAACCGGCAGAATAACTATTAAACCAGAACACCATCATTATAGACATCATAAACATCATAACCTTCATATTCGGCATACCGGGTGTTGATGTTGTCATATTTGCACTACTAAATTTATTTACAACTATCATAGATGCAGCCATGAGCAAGGTAAACAAACTTATATGGTTACCATATATACTGGAAATTAATGGTATCTGAGCAGACCATTGTACAATGGCATCAAAACTGGATAAATCATCAGCCCACAAAAAACTTTCCTGACGTAATTCTATAGACGCCGGAAAAAAGCGGAACATAGCAATAAGAATCGGAAACTGAATAAGCATTGGCAAGCATCCTCCCATAGGGTTAATTCCCGCTTTTTTATACAAGTCCATGGTAGCTTGTTGTTTTTTCATTGCATCTTCCTTTTTAGGAAATTTTTCATTCAATTCATCAATTTGAGGTTTCAGCACCCGCATACGTGCCGTTGATAAATATGATTTGAATGTAAGAGGAAACAATATTGCTTTTATTATTACGGTCAATAATAAAATTATAAGCCCGTAGTTTGCAATAAATGAACTTAACCAATTAAATATAGGTAATATTAAAATTTTGGTAATAAAGCCAAACCACCCTAATTCTAATATATTCTCAAGCTCTATACCTTTCTCTTTCAGGGTATAGTAATGATTTGGACCTAAATAAAATGATAAGTTTTTAGTTTCATTTTGTTCAGTTCTGTCTCTGTTTAAAAAGAGCTCTGCCTCAAAGTGCTTTAATTGAGAGGTATCATTCTCTTTTGGTGTTATCGTTACACTTCCGTCACGTTCAAAAGGTTGATCCGGAGCTATAAGTACGGCAGAAAAAAAGTGTTGTTTAAAAGCTAACCAAGATACTTTACCATTTAACTCTTCTTTTTCTTCTTCGCTTATACGGGGACTTGAGGTCTCTACTTCATCTTCATGATATTTCCATACCGCATTGGTATACATATCTTCGGCATCTTTCGTTTTTTCTATCTTATCCAAAGTTGCTCCCCAATGAAGAGTATACAGCAAATCGCGTACATGTTTCGACATTCCTACCATATTCATTTGCATATTGACCATATATGAATCCTCCGGCAGAATGTATAAAAACTCAATATATGAATATTCATCTGCATGCAAACGATACGCAACAGTACTATCTGTTTGTAAATTTTCTACTTTTTTGAAATACAAATCATTGGTAGACATACCTATT
Source organism: Bacteroidales bacterium (assembly GCA_046482735.1). Classification (GTDB taxonomy): domain Bacteria; phylum Bacteroidota; class Bacteroidia; order Bacteroidales; family UBA1715; genus JAQICB01. The sequence continues at coordinate 6,732 of JAWOEL010000025.1, forward strand.
TCACTCAGCAATATGCCAAATTCTATATCATCGCCCAATAATTCGACTCCATATTCTCCGTTTTCTGATAATTTATATTGATTATATGTTTTATAATCTTTTAATAATGCAGAATAAAGTTTCCCTCCTTTGTTGGAAAATTGCACCTTTATTAGATCATTTTCAAGTACATCAAAAGTTTCTTCACCGGTTGCCGCATCAGCATATCTTCCATATTGTTGTTTATATTGAGATTGCTGTGCCGAATCTTCTTCAGATGTTTCTTCAATTGGCATCTGCGTAGTATTTTCGGCGGTTTCATTCCGCGTCTGTTCTTCTTCAAATCGGCGTTGTTCTTCCCGCAATTCTCGTAAAGAATCTCTGTGTCGCAACATTTGTGCCCGCTCTTCTTCTGTAGGCTGTGTAAAATAATAATAACCTATGATTAAAAGAGCTATTAATACTGTACCGGTAATTGTATTTTTATCCATGTTTATTTATTTTTTCTGGGCAAAAGTAGTAAAAACATTACAGTAACAATATATTTTATATATAAAAAAAACAGTCGGTATATAATATTTATACTGGTATTTTAAATCCGAGAAACACAATATCATCTGTTTGGGGTGTTTGTTTACGCCATTCTTCATGAGTGTTTTTCAAAAACTTATATTGTGCAGACAGTGATAAATGTGCATGATTCACCAATTCTCGCTTAAGTCGTTTATACGTATATTTTTTATCTTTTTCGCCTCCAAATTGATCTGCATAACCATCGGTAAACAAATAACACATATCATTGGGCTGTATAGAAATTGTATGTGTGGTAAATGACGACTTAGCTGCAAAATAATAACTTATAGGCATACGGTCTGCTTTGTATTCAATCAATTTTCCTTTTCGTATTATAAGTAAAGGATTGTACGCTCCGGCATATTGCATGGTCATATGTTTGAGATCTACCACACACAATGATATATCCATGCCATCATGACTGCTATAATATGTACCACCTTGTCGGAAGTTTTTTACCACCTGGTCTTTTAACTGGTTCAAAATTTCGTGTGCTTCCGTTACTTTTTTATTATGTACAATATCATCTAAAAATGTAATACCAACAATACTCATAAATGCAGCACGAATACCATGACCGGTACAGTCTGCCGATACAATAATTATTTTATTATTAACTTGTGAAAACCAATAAAAATCTCCGCTTACAATATCGCAAGGTTTATACAAAACAAAATATTCACGAAAATATTTTTTTAAAACTGATGGATCTGAGAGCATTGCAAGCTGCAAGTGGTTTGCATATCGCATACCATCGGTTAATTCTGAATATGCATGTATTAATTTATCTTGTATAACACGACGTTCTTCTATTTCGTCTTTCAGTCCCATATTTAGCTTCTCTATTTCAATTATCCGCAGAAACTCTCCTCTGCGAATCATATTAAAAAACCGCGAAATGTAAAAACCCAACACATTTACTCCACACATAATTAAAAACAATATGCTTATTTCTACATATGACAGGTTATTGTAGAGAGTTAAATGTGCGACATATACCAAGGATGCTAATACTCCAACAGTAAGTAAATACAATGAGTATAAATAAACAAAGACATATACAAGCAATATTGTAATAGGGAGTGTTAATAAATCAATAACCTCTACTCTTCCGGACGAATTGAGTAAGAAAATTATAGCATTTAAAAATAAGGTAAACACGAGAGCATATACATATACATGAAAGTGTACATGGGTTATTTTCCGGGGCTTTTTCCATGTTATATATATCCAGATAGAATAAAGAAATGTTGCACTTCGCAAAAATACAGCGACGTACAGGTTTATAGTTGAATCTGCTCGAAAAAAATCAGTAAAGCCTATGAGAAAAAAAATAACACCACTTATAAAAATCCCGACTCTATTGCGTTCTTGAATTTCGGGTGTAGAATAAACTATATACTTTTTTTCTAAAAGTTTATTAAAAAATTTACCCCAAAAAGTATATGTCGGATTAGTCATGAAGCATATATATATTGAGCAACTAATGCAAATATATAAATTTTACCAGACATAATTTTAAAAATGTCTGAAAACTATTAATCTCCCTGAGAATATCCAAACTGTCGCAAACTTTTATCATCATTACGCCAGTCTTTTTTCACCTTCACAAATAAGTCTAAATATACGTTTTTATCAATAAATTCTTCTATACTTTTTCGTGCAATACTCCCGATTTTTTTCACACCAGCTCCTTTATTTCCAATAATAATACCTTTTTGAGAATCTCGCGAAACAATTATTACTGCTCGTATATATACACGTCCGGGAGTTTCTTCGGTAAATTGTTCTACCGTTACTTCTACAGAATAAGGTATTTCTTTTTTAAATAGAATAAGTATTTTTTCCCGAATAATTTCAGACACAAAAAACCGCGTTGGTTTATCAGTCAAAGCATCGGTTTCATAATATGGTTCGTTATACGGAAGCAAAGCAATTATACGTTGCAATATATAATCAAGATTAAACTTTTTTAAGGCAGAACATGGAATAATTTCTGCATGTGGCAACTTTTCTTCCCACATTTCCACCAACTTAACCAATTCTTCCTGAGAACTTATATCAATTTTATTTATCACAACAAGTACCGGAATGCTTTGTTGGCTAATATGCTGTACAAACATTTCATTTTTATTGCTTTCCTCCTTGGTATCTGTTACGTACAACACAACATCTGCATCAACCAATGCCGATTCGGCAGCTTTAAGCATTGTTTTTTGTAATTTATAATTCGGTTTTAAGACTCCCGGTGTATCAGAAAAAACAATTTGATATGAATCAGAATTTACAATACCATGAATCCGGTGACGTGTTGTTTGAGATTTATTAGTAATAATTGATAATCGTTCACCAATAAATTCATTCATAATAGTAGATTTTCCCACATTCGGATTCCCTACTATACTCACAAATCCGGACTTAAATTGTTCTGCAGAATTGTGTTCTTTATTCATATGCTCCTTGTTTTAAAACCGAAACTTCCTCTTCTGTTAAAAACCGCCATTTACCTCGTGGCACATTCTTTTTGGTAAGCCCGCCAAAATACACCCGATCTAGCTTTTCTACATCATATCCTACCTGTTCAAAAATACGCTTTACAATATGATACTTCCCCGAGTGAATCTGAATTCCGACTTCTTGTTTATCTCCACTTACATATTGCAATTCGTCAACTGTTACCAATTCATCGTCAACTTCCAAACCTGCAATTATTTTTTCATAATCACTCAATTGCAAAGGCTTATTGAGAAATGCATGATAAATTTTCATTTTTTCGTGTTTCGGATGCAATAGTTTATGTGCCAATTCACCATCATTGGTAAACAACAACACGCCGGTTGTATTTCTGTCTAGCCGACCAACAGCCTCCACACTCTCCTTACATGCACCTGCTATATAATGATATACAGTTTTTCGTCCGTGCGGATCTTTTTTTGTGGTAATACAATCTTTCGGTTTGTTAAGTAAAATATACACTTTTTTCTGCGATACAGCTTTTTTTCCATCTATCAACACCACATCTGTTGGTTTCACCCTCACTCCCATTTCGGTTACTTTTTCACCATTTACGGTTACCACACCAGACTTAATAACGGCATCTGCCTCACGTCGTGAACAATACCCGGTGTTTGCAATATACTTATTTAACCGATCATCTTTCGGTATTTCTTCATCTTTATACACAAAAGATTTTTTTTTGCGTGGTGTATAGTTTTTATCAGTATACGTTCTTTTTTTACTGGCAAAATCTGATTGAGACTTATTGCGTGAATACGAGTTTTTACCTTTATTGTGCCTGCTTCTATTTATCATATATCTATGCTGTTATTTAATTTTTGTGCAAAGATACATTATTTATATACATCACATTCAAAAAAAATAAATGAATACATGTATATACCAATATTAAAACAAGAATTATCAAAAATTACAGAAAATATTGTACTTTTGAAAAAAATAAAATCAATAAACTAAACCATAATTTGCGAAATACATACATTGTATTCTCTTTTGAAATTACAATGTACTATAAAAACACATATCATGGTTACATACATATATACTAACATACAAATCAATTACTATAAACATATAACATATGGCTTTACAAATTGATGAAACAGATAAAAAAATAATAAATTTACTTACAAAAAATGCTCGTATTCCTTTTTTAGAAGTAGCCCGCATGTGTGGTATTTCCGGAGCCGCTATTCATCAAAGAGTTCACAAACTCGATGAAGCCGGTTTTTTTAAAGGTTCGCAATATATCCTCAATGAACGCTCTTTAGGATACGCAACCTGTGCATTCGCAGGTATACATCTCGAAAAAGGTAATGTATACGAACAAGTTCTGGAAGAAATCAAACGCATACCCGAAATTGTTGAATGCCATTACACAACAGGAGAATATGGTCTTTTTATTAAAATATATGCTCATGACAATCATCATTTAATGAGTATTCTAAATCATACAATTCAAGAAATTGACGGTATTTTAAGTACCGAAACTATTATCTCATTGGAACAACCAATTCAACGTCAAGTCTCAATATAATATGACACAACTATCAACAACACAAAAATCTACAGAGACTGCTGTTCTCGTAGGTATAGTTACATTAGAACAAAACGAAATTAAATCCAAAGAATATTTAGAAGAATTACATTTTTTAGCTAAAACAGCGGGATTAGAAGTACACAAGGTTTTTTCACAAAAAATAAAACAAATAAATCCCAAATCATATATTGGAAGCGGAAAAGTGCAGGAGATTTTGCATTATGTTATAGAACACAATATTCAGGTTGTAGTGTTCGACGATGAGTTATCTCCTTCTCAACTTCGAAATCTCGAACGGGATTTTAAATGCAAAATAGTAGACCGAACAAACTTGATTTTGGATATTTTTGCACAACGTGCCCAAACAGCTCATGCAAAAGTTCAGGTAGAGTTAGCACAATACCAATACATTCTTCCGCGATTAACGCGCATGTGGACACACCTGGAACGACAAAAAGGTGGTATTGGGCTACGCGGACCGGGTGAAACCGAAATTGAAACAGATAGACGTGTAATACGCGATAAAATTTCGTTACTCAAAAAACAACTCGAAAAAATAGATGTACAAAAAGCTACACAACGAAAAAACCGAGGAAATATGATTCGTGTTGCCCTCGTTGGATACACTAATGTGGGAAAATCAACAATAATGAATCTGATAAGCAAATCGGATGTGTTTGCGGAAAATAAATTATTTGCAACATTAGATACAACTGTTCGAAAAGTTGTAATCGACAATCTGCCTTTTTTGTTATCAGACACTGTTGGATTCATTCGCAAACTCCCTACTCATCTTATTGAATCTTTTAAATCTACACTCGACGAGGTTCGTGAAGCAGATTTATTATTACACGTAGTAGACATTTCGCACCCGCAATTTGAAGACCATATTTCGGTGGTAAACCAAACAATTGCTGATATTGATGCTGGAGACAAACCTTCTATTTTGGTGTTTAATAAAACTGATGCTTTTTCATACATTAAAAAAGACGATGATGATTTAACACCAAAAGAACAAGAAAACATTTCACTCGACGAGTTTAAATCTATGTATTTTGCTCAGCAACAACCGTGCATTTTTATGTCTGCCAAAACAAAAGACAATATTGAAACATTTCGTAAAACAGTATATGATAAAGTAAAAGAAATGCATGCTATACGATACCCCTACAACAATTTTTTATATTAATCGTTGACTTAATATTTGTTATTTTTTGCATTCAATTACTAAAAGGCAACTATTTGTTATACATCGTATAATAGCCTCATTACTGATTTGCCAAAATACCAGAATTAAACATATTAAACGATTCTTTTAACTGTTCTCATGCCAAACTATTTCATTTCAGTTTCGCAACAATATCTCCATGTAGGTGTACTCTCCTAATAAAAAAACATAACACATGTAGAATATCATATATACATTTTTTAAAATAAAATGCATTTTTCTTGCATTGCATGTAATTTGCATTTATTTTTGTGTAAAATATGTACGATTATGCCTGCTCATAAATCAAAAAATTTTCGCTATAGGATTATAGACGAATGTCTGCAAAACACAGATAAAAAATGGAGCTTAGAGGATCTTATTTCCGCGGTTTCACAAAAACTTACGCAAGAATTTGGCGTTCAAAAAGTCAGCAAACGCTCTATACAATATGATATAGCACTTATGCGAGAAAAACCTCCTATAGGATACAATGCTCCTATTCAGTGTACAAACGGTTATTATACCTATTCCGATCCGGATTTTTCTATTACAAACAAAAAACTCAGCAAACCAGATATTGATAATTTAACCGAAGTGGTAAATACACTTAAACAATATAAGCAATACACACATCTTGGTGACGTACATAAAATTATTGAAAAAATAGAAGCTATTATAGCTATCAACCCGGGACCAGAAACACATACCGTATCGTTTGAAACTACTCAAAAATTGCTAAAAGGCATATCATGGCTGCACCAAATATTTAAAGCAGTTGAAAAAAAGGAAGTTTTAGAATTAACTATAAAAGAAATTAACGAAGACATACATCAATTTTTTATACACCCTTATTTTATAAAAGAATACAATTCGGAGTGGTACTTGTTTGGCTTACTGGATGACACAAAAAATTACACGGTAATACCCGTACAAAAAATAGCGGCTATATCTCCCCAAATTACCACTTATATAGAACCATCTGATTTTAATCCACAACACTATTTCGACTCAATAGTTGGCATTAGTCCTGCAGAAGGAACCAAACCAAGTAACATAACTCTGAGAATAGATAAAGACTTAAAAGAAGAGTTTTTAATATCTCCCCTTCACCATAGTCAGGAAATAACAGATGTATCCGAAGAAGGAGCATTGTTACATATAAAAGTAATACCCAATACTGATTTACGAAAAATAATTTTACGACACGGTTCTCAAATAAAAGTAGAATCTCCCGAAAAATTACGAAAAGCTATACTTAAAGAACTTAAAGAGGCACATGATGCCTATTATACACTCAGCTTATTTTAACTTTTTTGTAAACACAGTGTTTGTATGCCATAACAGACAATATACACGTGTAATAAGCTATATTATTGCTTTTCTAATTGCTATTAGTTTTTGCATTAAACCTTTAAACTGATCTAAACGCAACATGTTTGCACCATCCGATTTTGCTTGTAACGGGTGCGGATGTGTTTCTATAAATAATCCATCAACACCGACAGCAACACCTGCTTTTGCAATAGTTTCTATTAATTGCGGCAATCCCCCCGAAACACCGGTATCCTGATTCGGTTGCTGAAGTGAATGGGTTATATCAAGCACAACAGGATGTCCTAAAGATTGCATAATAGGGATATTACGATAATCCACCAATAAATCATGATACCCAAACATAGTTCCTCTATCAGTCAACATAATCTGTTCATTACCCGAATCAAGTACTTTTTGAGCTACCCACTTCATTGACTCAGCCGAGACAAACTGTCCTTTCTTAATATTTACAACTTTACCAGTTTTTGCAGCAGCAACCAAGATGTCCGTTTGCCTGCACAAAAAAGCAGGTATTTGTAATATATCAACATATTCCGCAGCCATAGCAGCTTCTTCAGCAGAATGAATATCGGTGATTATTGGAACCGAAAACCGTTGCCCCACGTCAGCAAGCATATGTAGTGCTTTTTGATCTCCAATTCCAGTAAACGAATCCAATCGGGATCGGTTTGCTTTGCGATACGATGCTTTAAATACAAAAGGGATTTCCAACTGCTCGCATATATGCTGAATAGTTTCCGCAGTTTGAATCAACATATCTTTGTCTTCGACAACACAAGGACCGGCACAGACAAAAAAATTATCTGAATCATACAATGATATATGTGGTATGCGTGAAAGAATTGTTCGTGTTTCCATTATATTTTTCAATTAAAATGAATAGCGGGATTTCCAAAAAGCATTCATCTGTTTTTTAAGTTGTTCCTCTTTCTGATTATCTCCCGGTTTCCAAAAATTTTTATTTTGTATTTCCTGAGGCATAAAATCCTGATCAACAAAATGACCGGGAAAATCATGCGAATATTTATATCCTTTTCCATAATCCAATTTTTTCATCAAAGAAGTTGGTGCATTTCGCAAATGCAATGGAACCGGAACATTTCCTGTTTCTTTTACCACACGAATTGCCTCATCTATTGCCAGGTAAGTAGAATTACTTTTAGGCGAGGTTGCTAAATACACTGTTGTTTCTGCAAGAATTATCCGTGCTTCGGGCATACCCAAAACACGAATAGAGTCGAAACACGTTTGAGCCAACAACAAGGCATTCGGATTTGCAAGACCTACATCTTCAGAAGCAGAAATAAGCAATCGACGAGCAATAAACACAATATCTTCGCCACCTTCCAACATCCGTGCAAGCCAATAAACAGCGGCATTCGGATCGCTACCGCGTATACTTTTAATAAAAGCTGATATTACATCATAATGTTGTTCTCCATCTTTGTCATACAGTGCAATATTTTCCTGCAGAGTTTTAGTTACCAAATCATTGGTAACAACAATAGATTCCTCCGACATATGTGCATTTAGAATTATTTCGAGAACATTATATAATTTACGTGCATCGCCCGAAGAAAAACGGAGTAAAGCCTCGTCTTCTTTTATAGAAACCGACAGATTTTTTAACACAACATCATGTTTAAGAGCATGCTCCAATAAAAGACGTAGATCATCGGGTTCAAGAGACTTTAACACATACACTTGACAGCGCGAAAGCAATGGCGAAATAACCTCAAAAGAAGGATTTTCTGTTGTTGCTCCAATTAATGTTACCGTACCATTTTCCACTGCACCTAACAACGAATCTTGTTGCGATTTACTAAATCGGTGTATTTCATCAATAAACAAAATAGGATTTGCAACATTAAAAAACTGCGTTTTTGATGCTTTTTGTATTACCTCACGAACATCTTTCACACCCGAATTAATAGCACTCAGTGTATAAAAAGGTCGTTCAAGCTGATGTGAAATTATTTGTGCAAGCGTTGTTTTACCAACTCCGGGCGGTCCCCATAAAATAAGAGACGGCAATCTACCTGACTCTATAGCATTACGAAGTACCGCACCGTTATCAACAAGATGGTGCTGACCTATATAATCATCCAAGGAACGCGGACGCATTCGTTCTGCCAAAGGTTGATTATGAATCATTTGTATCTGTTTCTTTACGATTATATTGTTTAATAACAGTTCGTAATTCCGAAGGAGACGATAGTTTATATATTTCACCCCCTACACAATATGACACATCACCTGATTGTTCAGAAACGACAATAACAATTGCCTGTGTCTCCTCTGTCATTCCAATAGCAGAACGATGTCGCATGCCATATTGAACCGGTAAATCAGAACGATCCGACGATGGTAACACACATTTTGCAGCTTTAATTCTATTCCCGGCAATTACAACAGCTCCATCATGTAATGGACTGTTTTTAAAAAATATTGTTTGCAACAAAATTGAATTCACTCCGGCGTCTAACGATTCTCCACTTTCAATAATTGCAGAAAAATCAACATCAGATGAAAATACTATTAATGCACCTGTTTTGGTTGCAGCCATTTTAAAAATAGAATCAACAATCTCTTCAATATCACGTTTACTTGCATAGGTAACATTACCACCTAACAATTTACTGAGTGCAAAACGCTGATTTCTAAAAAAATAACGGGTGCCTAAAATTAATAGAAAACGCCTTATTTCTTGCTGAAACACAACTATTAAAGCCAAAACCCCTACCCCAATAAATTGTCCTAAAATATTAGACAATAACTCCATATTAAGAGAAGAGACAACTCTCCACACAAAATAAAATGATACAATTCCTATAAAAATACTCATTGCGGCTGTTCCGCGAATAAGTCGATATAGCTGATATAAAAGTACCGCAACAAGGAATATATCGAGTATATCAAGAAGACGAATTGTTATAAATTGTAAAATCATGCTACATTATTTGATGCCCAAATGTACAAAAACTTTAAAAATCTTAATTCTATTTACGAACATTTATATGTTTTACGTCTATTTAAATTTATATTCCCTAAAAAATGGACTATTAGTCTTTGATTATTTAAAAAACTACCAATCATAAGAATAATAAAAAAAGTTTTTTGTGCTACTTAATGCTTGCTGATAAACTATTTTTTCGGTGTTTCTACTGCGAATGTTTTTCAGAAGATACTTTCGAAATATTGAAAATCAATTAGTACCGATTCTCGGTAAATTTATTTTTGAGATAAAAATATCCGTCTACCCCGAAAAATACTTCGGGGATGTATTTCAAGTTTTTGCACAAACAGTACTTAATACCAACTTGTGCTTTAAAAAAATTATCGTTCACCTTCGTCACTCAAAACTTTTCCGTCTTCTATCGTTACAATTCGCCGTGCTTTATCTATCACACGCTTGTCATGTGTCGAAAAAATAAATGTCACATCCTCTTTCTTGTTCAAATTATGCATTATATCAAGCAAATTCTCTGTTGATGCAGTGTCAAGATTTGCGGTAGGTTCGTCTGCTAACACAAATTGGGGTTTAGATGCAAGTGCACGTGCTACCGCAACTCGCTGCTGTTGGCCGCCCGATAATTTTGCAGGACGGGTATCTGCCCGGTCTTGTAAGCCTACAGCTTCGAGCAATTCCATCGCTCGTTTGGTGCATTCTTTTTGCGGTCTTTTTTGCAATTGCATAATAAATTCAACATTTTCACGAGCTGTGAGAACGGGTATCAAGTTATAGGCCTGAAAAACAAAACCAATATTATGTAAGCGAAAATCTATCATTTCCGAAGGCGACAAGGTGCGAATATTTGTGTCATTTATAATAATGTCACCTTCTGTGGGGAAATCTAAACCTCCTATCATATTCAAAAATGTGGTTTTTCCCGAACCCGAAGGACCGACCACGGCAGAAAACTCTCCTTGTGCAAATTCTAAATCGATGCCCTGAATAGCTTTTACTGGAACTGCTGCATCGAAGGTTTTATGTAAATTATGTACACGTATAATACTCATAGCTCATTATTTTTTGAATTACACATCCGAACGAATTGCATCAGCCGGATTATATTTTATTGCTTTATATGCCGGGTACAGTGCTGCTAATATGCCGGTTATAATTGTCAGCACACTTACCTGAACAAAAAATACCACATCGAGTTGCGGATATAAAACCGGTGCATATCCGACAGATTCGAGACCTTGTGCCAAGGAAGAAATATCGATACCTGATGCTGTTGCCTGAATCACATAATAGCCTCCCACCATTCCTATGGCAGCTCCAACAAGGCAGAGCAAAACTGTTTCGAACAATATCATGCTATACACTCGTTTTTTGTTCATACCAATTGCCATTAACATACCTATTTCCTTAACCCGCTCAAGCACAACCATAAGCATAGTATTGACAATACCAAAGCCCAGTGCTCCGAGAATAATAATAATGAATATAATTCCATACATATTCATCAAATCCGCCTGCATGCCGGCATCAGGTTTTAGTTCTTTCCACGAACGAATTTCCAGATTGGGAAATAAAGACTGCAACTGCGACATTACAGCCGGTACATTTTCGGCATCATGCAACAGAATCTGTATTTCATGAGTCTCATCTTCATCTGTATGGACAAGTGATTGTAAATCCGAATCGAGCATAAAAATATTTCGGGCATCAAACATAGAATTTGATGTTTTATACACACCCGCTATTTTACAAATCCCGGTCTGCACCTCTTTATCTTTCGAAAGAATAGAATATGAAAGTTTTTTTCCTGTTTTAAAAAACAAGGCAGCATTCAAAAAATCAGCTTTATATTTCTCCAGCAACTCAGATGAAAGCGTAGATTTCATATACTGCAAAAAATCCGTTTTACTCCGATATGCTCTAGTTGACTGCAACTTATCTGTTACAGAATCAGGAATATGTGCACAAGTTTCAAAAAAAGAAGAATCTATGCGATAATAATCCAACAAAAGATTTTCAGCAATTTCTTTGCTCAACAACACTGGCATATACATATCCTCTTCGAAATATGTTCCGGTACTGTTCCACAAGCATTTATGAATATCAGAAATTTCTTTTTCACGCTCAGGATCTATTCCGGTTACAAGAGCACCACTCCCGGTATATCCGGTAGACAATTGAATGTGCGATACTGTATGACTTGCAATCGATTTCACCTGCGGAATCTGCTTAATTTTCTCGTATACATCCGATACATTCGAAATAGTATATTCCGTTTCATAATTAGTAATAAAACGAGGATTATGCATTTGAATATGCCCCACCTCTTTATGAATAGCATCATCTACCCGTCCCTGAATCATACCCAAAATAATTGCCACACAATATGTTCCGGAAAGAATACCTACCGCAATTGCACCAATAACAATAGTACTTCGCAATTTATTTCGCCATATATTTTTCCAAGAAATTCGTACAATATTCATTATTCCAACTATTAATTTCTAATTGCCTGAATCACCTCTAATTTTCGTATAGTACCAAGCGTATATAATGCTGACACAAAGAATAAGACCAACACAATTAAGCCATGGTCAACAAACAAAGACATATCAAAAGAGACCGGCAAGATTGGTTCAAAGCCATAATTTTTCATCATCTGAGCAAGTTCCCCACTAAAGCGTACCGGATTGTAATAAAAATACAATAATACCGGAACAGCCAATAGACACCCACCGGCAAC
>JAWOEL010000032.1:0-13902 GCA_046482735.1 Bacteroidales bacterium
CAACAAGACGCAGGGACGGTTCAAGGCCCGCCAGGGCTGACACCGCCGCGGCAGGCCGCGAGGCGATGGACCATGACGGGCCGGCGGGTGATCCCCCAGCCCGTTTGCTTGCGGGCGAACCGCACCCGGCTGCGGAGCAGCCCCTCTGTTTTGAACTGTAACCCATACAAAACCAAAGCCTGGGCAACAATGTAATGATAAACACCAAGCCCGCTTTGTACAGGAGCCGACATGCCCAAACCGCCTATTATAAGAATAAATAATCCATCTACCATATCAAGATGAGAAGTTGCGTCTATTGCAAAAAAGACCACATACGTCATAGACCAATACATAAGCCATATAAAAAAAGTATGTAAAATAAATGCTGTGCGGTTTTTCATTTTATAAATCGACAATACACCATCTATAATACCACGGGCAAAATTTACTATTTTACGAGATACTTTAAATGTGTTTCGCGAAACAAGAACCAAGACAACAGCACCTACCCCAACTATACATATCCCAATAATATATAAAATTGGTATTGCAGTAACTTTATCAGCAAAGCCTGAAATAACATAAGTATGAATAAAATTACCAAACAAATCATATTTCATAAACACTACAGCCACAGCCAACATCAAGAGCATACACATATCACTTACCCGCTCAATAATAACCGTACCGAAAAGCTTATCAACAGACACTTGCTCCCGTTTATGCAAAGCCACACATCGTGCAAATTCACCAACTCGAGGTAAGGCCAGATTTGCAAAATACCCAAACATCATTGCAAAAAAAGTATTATGCAACTGTGGCGAATAGCCTAATGATTTAATTAAAATATTCCATCGAATAGCACGTGAAATATACCCAAGCAGAGCAAAAAATAAAGACAATATTATCCACCAAAAATTTACAGACAGAATGTGTGTCCATAACATATGCAAATCAACATCCTTAAACACAATATACACAATTCCTACACCTAACGCAGCAAACAAAACATACTTAAGAATGTTTATGGCTAATTTCACAATTACACTAGTTTATTAGTTTGTGAATCAGGAAAAACGACATGAGGCGTAAACGATTTAGCTTCCTCAAAATCCATAGTAGCATAGGATATAACAATTGCGATATCATCTGGAGCAAACTTATGAGCAGCAGGACCATTTAAACACACGACACCACTTTTGCGCTCTCCTTTTATAACATAGGTTTCTATTCGTTCACCATTGGTAATATTTAATACTTGCACTTTTTCATTAGGAATAATATTAGCAGCATCCATTAAATCTTCATCAAGCGTAATACTACCAATATAATCCAGATTGGCCTGCGTTACCCGAACCCGATGTATTTTAGATTTCATTACTTCTATTATCATATTACAATCTATTTTCTATTTTTAAACATGACAGCATCAATAAGTCTCACCTCACCCACATTAACCGCCACACAACCAACAATGGTATCAGTCTCATCCCATGTCTCAATCTGTTGCAACGTTTCCGCATTTACAATATCAAAATACTCAACAGAAAGTAATGGTTCTTTATTAATCGAATGTACCACACATTTTCTTACTTCATTAACGGTTTTTTTAAAAATATATTTTTGAGCCTCAAAAAGAGTCTGTGAAATACGTGTTGCCTGTTTTCTTTCTGCAGGCTGTAACCTAACATTGCGAGAACTCATAGCCAAACCATCATCTTCACGAACAATATCACATGGAACTATTTCTACCGGTATATCATATTGACTAACCAATGATTTAATTATTGTTAATTGTTGAAAATCTTTTAAACCAAAATACGCACGCGTAGGGGTAACAACATCAAACAAACGCTTCACAATTACCGCAACCCCGTTAAAATGTCCGGGACGAAACACCCCTTCCATAACGTTTTCTAATTCACCAAAATTATATAATTCTGTTGCTTTTTCACCTTCAGGATACATTTCAGAAACTGTAGGCACAAACACCATATGGCAACCGGCATTCTCCAACATATCCAAATCGTTCTCTATAGTACGCGGATATGTTCGCAAATCCTCTGTATTAGTAAATTGTTTAGGATTTACAAAAATACTTGCAACGGTAACATCATTTTGAGAAACAGAACAGTCAACAAGAGACATATGCCCCTCATGCAAAGCCCCCATAGTGGGCACAAAACCTACACTTTTGCCAGAACTCAATTGTTCTGTTACCTGTTCATGCAACTCTGTACATGTTGTGAAAACATCCATTTTTTTAGTTTAAAAAAACAAATCTATAACTTTTTTTTAAAAACAATACCAAATAAAACATAGTGTTTTTACTAAAAAAGCATATGTAAAAATTCGTATATTCAATATTAAGAAAAGAATCAATTCATTATAAATAGATTTTTTTTTGTACCTTTGCATTGTTAATTATATTACGATAATTTTTTTTAACACATGAATAAAGCAAAAATATTATACGTTGCTCAAGAAATGGCAAAATATTTGCCTGAAACAGATATGTCTGTAAAAAGTCGGTATTTACCACAATATATTCAAGAACACGGGAAAGAAATACGTTGTTTTATGCCTAAATACGGCTTGATAAATGAACGAAGGAATCAGCTTCATGAAGTTATCAGACTATCAGGCATGAATTTAATTATTGACGACACCGACCATCCATTAATTATTAAAGTTGCATCTATACAAGCAGCACGACTGCAAGTATATTTTATTGACAACGAGGAGTTTTTTCAACGAAAAGCAAAATTTGTGGATGAAAACAACGAAGAATTTTCTGATAATGAAGATAGGATGATTTTTTACGCACGCGGTGTTTTGGAAACAGTAAAAAAATTACGATGGTCTCCTGATATAGTTCATTGCGAAGGATGGTTTGCAGCTCTGTTACCATTATATCTTAAAAAAACGTTTTACGAAGATCCACTTTTTGCACATTCCAAAATTGTATTTTCATTGTTTGACTCAAAATTTGAATCTACATTTTCAAAAGATTTTCCGGCAAAAATATTTTTTGACGGTATTTCAGATGAAGATATTTCGTTTATTGCTAAAAAAGCTGACTGGAAACAAGTTATGAAACTTGCAATTCATCATTCAGATGCAGTTATATGCGAATCAGAAAACGTAGACCAAGAATTATTACAATTCTGTACAGACAATAATAAAAAAATTCTTCCGTATCAAGGAAATGAAGATTATGCTAAAGCATATTCCGAATTTTATGATAGTTTAATTGATTAATTTTTTTATTGCATAATTATTTTTTACATTTTTGTAAAAATGAACTAAACTAACACTAATATTTATGTCTACACTATTCGCAAAACATTTAGTTACTTTTATATTAAAGGGGTTAATTTTCACAATCCCTTTTTTTTATATTTCGTGCACAGATGACGAAAACAACATTGGTACAGATTTACTAGAAGATAATCTAGTATTATCAAAACATATAGATAGTTCTACAAACATCTCACTCCAAACACAATACGACACAACTATTCGTTCAAGCAGGTTTGCATATATGGTTGGTGCATACACCGACCCGGTAACAGGATCGCACAAAGCAGGATTTATGTCACGTTTTTACATAGACTCCACACACTATGACATAGCAAATTATACTCTCGACTCCATTTGTTTCAAAATGTATGATACAAGTTATTATTACGGAAATCATACAAAAGAACAAACAATTCATATTGCAGAACTTCAAGAAGATTTAACTCTGGATACGTACATTGCATATAACGAACAAGGCAAGGTTCCGGAATCAATAATAACATCTGCAACAGAAATTGCAACACACCCATACATACCACAATTATCAAAAGACAAAGGGTTTTCATACAAATTTCCTCAAACATATGCAGAAGATATGTTTAACCGCATACAATCTATATTTAGAAACGATACTACAAAAAGACATATTGACTCTGTTTTTATTGAAACATTTAAAGGTCTGCATATATACAGCGAACATGATGATGCCGCAATTGTACGGTACTCATCACCACAAATATATATATATGCACACACAGACACTTCAGAACACACAATAACATTAGTCCCCTCACCAGTGTCGTACAAAAGTGAAGATATTACCACAGATAATCCGATATATCTTGAATCATTAAACATATTTGAACACAATTATTCACAATCAGTTACCGAAAATATTGGTTCATCATCAGATTCATATTACATACAAGGACATGCCGGTCTTAAACTTCAAATTGATTTTGGCAGCATTGATACATGGAAAGATTCTGTTGCTGTTATAAATTCAGCACAATTGATTTTACCAATTCAAAACACAGATAATGATTCATACCCCTACCCTCCTGCTCTGAATTTGCGAATTTATAATGAGCAGAATGAACTTGAATTGGCTACTGTTTCTGTAGATTTTGATTCAACACAATATGTATTTAATTGTCATACATTTATTTCCGATTTGCAAAATTCAAATAAATCTGCATCATCGTACAAATATGAAATAGTAGTGCCCGACAATAACGTATATGGAAACAGAGTTGTTATTGATGGCACATACACAAAAGACATACAATTAATAACCACTTATACAAAATAAATTATGTGCGGTATTGTCGGTTACATAGGAAACAAAAATGCGTATCCTATTTTAATAAATGGACTTAAAAGACTGGAATACAGAGGATACGACTCTGCGGGGATAGCTCTTATTGATAATAACAAATCTCAGATATACAAAAAACAAGGCAAAGTTTCAGATTTAGAAAAAGAAACTATCCACAAAAAAATTAACGGTAATGTTGGTATGGGGCATACACGATGGGCAACTCATGGGTTACCCAACGACACCAATGCACATCCACACATGTCAATGAATGGGAAATTTATTGTTATTCACAATGGAATAATAGAAAACTATGCCCGCCTACATAAAAAACTGTGCGACAGAGGATATTCATTTATCAGCGAAACAGATACAGAAATACTTGCCAATACAATAGAATATATCTATTTAAAAGGGCAAGTTTCTGCTGAACTTGCCGTACGATTGGCTCTCACAAAAATAATTGGTGCCTATGGTCTTGTAGTTATTTGCACAGACGAACCCAACCAATTAATTGCCGCACGAAATGGTAGTCCATTGGTTATTGGTGTTGGAGAAAAGGAATATTTTGTAGCGTCTGACGCCACACCAATTGTAGAACACACCAATCGTATAATTTATTTGAATGATAAAGAAATAGCTGTTATTACGCAAGATGAATTATCATTAAAAACTATTACGAACGACTCGCTTATTCCAATGATTCAAGAACTAAATCTTGACATTGAGGAAATAGAAAAAGGTGGCTATGAGCATTTTATGCTCAAAGAAATTTATGAACAACCAAAATCTATTAATGACACATTCCGCGGACGTGCATCAAAAAACCCACCTGAAATATATCTTGGCGGACTGTATAACGTCTTCGAAAAATTAGATGAGGCAGAACGAATACTGATTGTCGCATGCGGAACTTCATGGCATGCAGGATTAGTTGGCGAATATTTAATAGAAGAATTTGCCCGCATTCCTGTAGAAGTAGAATACGCATCAGAATTTCGCTACAGAAATCCTATAATAAACAAACATGATGTTGTAATAGCTGTAAGCCAAAGTGGAGAGACCGCAGATACAATTGCAGCAGTAAAATTAGCACGCGAATCGGGTGCTACGGTAATTGGCATTTGCAATGTCGTAGGATCCAGTTTAACACGTGAAACAGAAGCAGGCGTATATACACATGCAGGACCGGAAATTGGTGTTGCCTCTACCAAAGCATTTACAGCTCAGGTTACTGTTCTTACCATGATTTCTCTTCTTTTGGGAAAAAGAAGAAAAAAATTATCCGAAACATTATATTCCTCTCTTATACAAGAATTATATAGTATTCCGGAAAAAATTAATGAATTATTGTCTCAACATAAAACATACGAGCACATAGCATCTTTATACAAAAATGTAACAAATTGTATCTATTTAGGACGTGGCGTTTTGTTTCCTGTTGCTTTAGAGGGGGCTCTTAAATTAAAAGAAATATCATATATTCATGCCGAAGGATATCCGGCTGCTGAAATGAAACACGGTCCTATTGCTCTTATTGACGAAAATATGCCGGTCGTTATTATTGCAACAAAAGATACATCATACGAAAAAGTCGTAAGTAATATACAAGAAGTAAAAGCAAGAAAAGGAATAGTGATTGCAGTTGTAAGTAAAGGCGACACAACCATAGCCCAGCTTGCAGACCACGTACTCGAAGTACCGGTTACTATGCCTGAGTTAGCACCTCTAACGACGGTTATTCCTCTTCAGCTTTTTTCATATTACATTGCCGTCATGCGTGGGTGCAATGTGGATCAACCACGAAATTTAGCAAAATCTGTAACTGTTGAATAATGAAAAACAATATTTCCAACATTGTTATTTTTCGATTAAGTTCTATTGGAGATATCATTCTCACTTCTGCATTGGTACGGTGCTTGCGAAATACTTATCCCAATGCCAAAATTGATTTTATTGTAAAACGTCAATTCAAACATATTCCGGAGCTTATGCCGGAAATAAACACTATTCATGTATTTGATTCTGATGGTGGTTTTAAAGAACTCAGACGGTTACGTAAAGTAATTGCTGCAGAAAAATATGACGTCTTACTCGATATTCATAAAAACTGGAGAAGTACTTTTATTCGAAATACAGTTGGTGCGAAACAAGTATATACATTCAAGAAACACATTGTTAAACGTTTTTTTATGATACGCTTCAAAATTGATGCATATCATATTGTACGTCCGGTATATCTTCGTTTTGTAGATGCAGCATACAAATTAGGCGTTCGCTATGATTCAAAAAAAACAGAACTTCGCATCCCCTCCGAAACTCAAAAAAAAGTAGACAACTTTTTAGAAGATCATTCCATAAAACCTCACAAAACGACTATCGTATTATGTCCGGGAGCCAGTTTTATAAATAAAGAATGGCCACAAGAAAATTTTCTAGAATTAGCACGCTTAATTATTCACGAGCTAAAACATCAGGTTGTGCTATTGGGAGGAAGCAAAGAACAAGAAGTATGCGAACATATAGCAAATTCTGTTGAAGGAAAAATTATAAGTGTCGCAGGAAAATTTAACCTTAAAGAGTCTGCCGCACTTCTAAACAGAGCTCAAGCAACAGTAGCAAACGATACGGGAATGCTCCACATGTCAGAAGCACTCAAAGTTCCTGTTGTTGGCATATATGGTCCTACCGTTCGGCAATTCGGATATTTTCCAATTTTAGAAAAAAGCACAGTTGCAGAAGTAGAACTAGCATGCAGACCATGTACCAAAATGGGGATGCACACCTGTCCCGAGAATACATTTGCCTGCACCAAAAACATCACAGTATCTCAAGTATATACTTTGCTCAATTCTATTATCAAGACTATTGATTCATGAAAATTATTATTTATATTTATTCATTTATATATTGCTGCTTAGGTATTCCCGTATTTGGTCTTTTAAGTTTGTTCAACTCAAAAACAAGAGAAGGATTCACTAAAAGATTTTCACAAGAAAAAAAAATCACCTCATTTGCTCTCAATTCGCATAAAAAAACAGTCCTTTTCCACAGCTCATCGGTCGGAGAATGGGAACAATCAATACCACTTATTCGGTATCTCAAAAAAAATGAGCCGGATATAGATATTGTTGCCACTTTTTTTTCACCCTCTGCTATTCACCATGCTCACAAAGAAGATGTAGATTTGGCTCTCTACCTTCCATTTGACATGTTTTGGACTATGAAAAAATTTTTATTACGCATTCAACCAGCATTTTGGATTATTTCCAAATACGACATCTGGCCTTCATGCATGTACGCTGCCCACACATTAGACATACCTGTTTTTTTAACCTCCGCAGAATTAGCAGAAGACTCACACAGACACAAAGGCATCTCAGCAAAACTCAACAAAAGCTTTTACACATACATCTCAGCCATATTTCCTGTATCAGAAGAATATAAAAACAGATTTTTATCAATCTACCCCTATCCCGAAAGATTAATTGTAGCAGGAGATGCACGATATGAACAAATTATAGAAAAAGCAAAACAAGCACTTACCAAACCATCTATAGAACTTTTTACGCATCCCAAAACACATACCATAGTCGCCGGAAGTATATGGCCAAACGATGAAAAACATATTTTTCCTGCATTTTTATCAATATATAAAACACATTCACAGGTACAATTTATACTTGTACCCCACGAGTTACATGAATCACACATACAATCTATAGAAAACTTTTTTGAGTCACACTCTATACAAACAGAACGATATACCGACTTACGAGCACATAACACAACCAGTAATTGCCGTATAGTCATTGTAGACACAATAGGTATATTGGCTCAATTATACAGAAACTGTGATATAGCATATGTTGGTGGAGGATTTTCGACGGGTGTACACAACGTAGCAGAACCGGCAGCTTTTGGAAATCCCGTACTATACGGCCCTAAACACATTAATTCTCACGAAGCTATACAATTACAAAAAATTAATGCGGGTTTTGCTGTTCATAATACCAATGAGTGTAAAGAAATACTAGAATCATTTATACATAATTCTCAATACCGAAACAAAACAGGAGCAACAGCACAAGATTTTTTATATGCAAATAAAGGAGCAACACACATAATTGTTCACCACATACAAAAAATTCTCTCATCGCACATACAGAATTCATAAATTAATACACAATGATATACATAAATGATACACTTATAAGTCTCGACATAATTGAAAAAAAATTTGCGTGCGACTATGCACAATGTAAAGGTGCCTGTTGCATAGAAGGCGACTCGGGTGCACCATTAACAGACGAAGAAATACACATTCTCGAACAAGATATAAAAGCTATTGCGTCATATATGCCACACAAAAATAAAAAAACACTAGAAAAACAAGGCGTATATTATATAGACAGAGAAGGCGAAAAAGTAACAACGCTGATCAATAACGCAGAATGTGCATTTGTAACATACACAAACGGCATATTAACCTGTGCAATAGAACAAGCATGGGAAGACAACAAAACCAGCTTGCAAAAACCTATTTCCTGTCATTTATACCCTATACGCTGTAAACAATATACCGATTTTGAAGCATTAAATTACGACACGTGGCACATATGCAAAGATGCTGTATGCAAAGGAAATCAAGAAAACATACCAATTTATCAGTTTCTACAAGACAGTTTAATACGAAAATACGGCACAGAATGGTATGCAGAACTCACATCTATTGCTGAGGATTGGAATAAGACTAAAAATAAACATACAAATAAATAATATTATGAATTCACTTCGTTTTGAGGCCCTCAAAGGCACAATGAAAGAACGTAAACCTATAGAAATCAAACCTCCGAATGCAAAGACCTCGGACTATTTTGCCTGTAATGTGTTTGATAAACCCAAAATGAAAAAATATTTATCAAATACAGCATACTCACATATACTTCATTGTATAGAATCAGGAAAAAAAGTAGATAGAAAAATAGCAGACCAAATAGCACTAGGCATGAAAGCATGGGCAATAGAAAATGGCTGCACACACTTCACCCACTGGTTTAATCCCCTTACCGATGGCACAGCCGAAAAACACGATGCATTTATAGAATTCGAAAAACAAGGGGAAAGCTATATGTTTGAATCATTTAATGGTGAGCAACTTATACAAGCAGAACCAGATGCATCTTCGTTTCCTTCAGGAGGCATACGCCAAACATTCGAAGCACGCGGATACACAGCCTGGGATCCATCATCACCGGCTTTTATCATGAACAAAACCCTCTGCATTCCAACAATATTTATTGCCTATACCGGCGATTCTCTAGACCACAAAACAGGACTCATAAAATCACTTCAGGCAATAGACAGAGCAGCAGTCAATGTATGTTCCGAATATTTTGACAAGAATGTAAAAAAAGTACACACATTTTTAGGATGGGAACAAGAATATTTTCTTATAGATGAATTACTATTTTCTGTACGTCCCGACTTATGTTTAACAGGCAGGACGTTAATGGGACACGCATCGCCAAAAGACCAACAATTAGATGATCACTACTTTTCATCAATTCCCGAACGAGTAACCAATTTTATGAAGCATTTGGAAATTGAAGCCTACAAACTAGGGATTCCGCTAAAAGCACGCCACAACGAAGTTGCCCCCAATCAGTTTGAATGTGCTTCGATATTTGAAGAATGCAACCTGGCAGTTGACCACAATCAAATATTAATGGATATAATGCGCCGCATAGCATCACATCATAACTTCAAAGTACTCTTTCACGAAAAACCATTTAAAGGAATAAACGGAAGTGGTAAACATAGCAACTGGTCTCTTGGCACCAATACCGGAGTTAATTTATTAAAACCCGGCAAAAATCCGAAATCAAATATGCAATTTCTTACTTTTATAGTAAACACACTCGTAGCTGTATTTGACAATCAAGATTTACTGAGAGCATCTATCATGAGTAATTCGAACGAATATCGTTTAGGAGCAAACGAAGCTCCACCAGCAATTATTTCTGCATTTTTAGGAACAGAAGTAGCATCTATGCTCGACCAAATAGAATCGCAGGTAAGTGACAAAATTATGAGTCCGGAAGAAAAAACAAGACTCAAACTCAATATTGGCAAAATACCTGAAGTAATTTTAGACAATACAGACAGAAACCGCACCTCACCTTTTGCCTTTACCGGAAATCGATTTGAATTTAGAGCTGTCGGTTCTCAGGCAAATTGTTCTGTTGCACTTATTGCTCTCAATACAGCAGTTGCAAACCAACTCACCATATTCAAAGAAAAAGTAGACAAACTCATAGGACAAGGAGTAAAAAAAGACGAAGCACTTTTACGCACACTCCGAAAACTAATAACATACTCAAAACCAATACGTTTTGACGGTGATGGATATAGTGATTCATGGCTAGATGAAGCTATTAAAAGAGGACTTACAAACATAAACTCAAGTCCTATAGCACTCGATTCATACCTCCAACCAAAAACCATAAAAATGTTTGAAAAATTGGATGTTATGACCAAAACAGAACTAGAATCACGTGTAGAAATCAGAAATGAAATTTACAAAAAAGAAATTCAAATAGAAAGCCGTGTATTAGGAGATTTAGCCATCAACCACATCATACCTACTGCTATAAAATATCAGACACAACTCATAAAAAACGTACGAGGACTACAAGATATTTTAGGTGATGAATACAAAAAAATGGCAGCTAATGAATTACTAACCATACGGGAAATATCTGAACACACAGAATCTATTAGACTCAAAGTAGAAAAAATGCGTATAGAACGAGCTAAAGCAAACAAAAATCCATCAAATAAAAAACGTGCACTACTCTATGCACAACAAGTAAAACCATATTTAGAAGACATACGCAATCATATAGATCGTCTGGAAACAATTATTGACAATGAACTATGGCCATTACCTAAATATCGGGAAATATTATTCCTGTAAATTTTACATTTCAAAAATAAATGATATCACGCATATATTTTCATGACTGAAGGGTTATTAATATATAAGCAAAAGCAATTATCGCAAAAACAATAGACTTAACATCAACAACTTAGACAAGTTACACTAT
Organism: Bacteroidales bacterium; assembly: GCA_046482735.1. Lineage (GTDB taxonomy): Bacteria > Bacteroidota > Bacteroidia > Bacteroidales > UBA1715 > JAQICB01. The sequence continues at coordinate 11,713 of JAWOEL010000032.1, forward strand.
AATGGATTACTCATTAATAGCAAGACTAAAAACAGGTATCCTGCAAAAACCCGTTTTGTAATAACAAGAATTTCGCATATTTTTGAAATGCAAAATTATGTGCAAAATTCAAGAAAAAGATTATTGAATTACGAATTATTAACTAACATTTTTAAACAATGACAAATTTAACTAACAATCAAAAACTCATCGATTGGGTAAACGAATGGGCAGAATTATGCCAACCCGATTCAGTGTATTGGTGTGACGGTTCTGAAGAAGAAAACGACCGTTTAAACGACATGATGGTAGCAGCAGGAACAGCTGTAAAATTAAACGATGAAAAAAGACCAAACTCGTTTTATTATCAATCAGACCCAAGTGATGTTGCTCGTGTAGAGAACAGAACATACATCTGTACAGAAAAAGAAGAAGATGCGGGACCAACAAACAACTGGAACGATCCTACAGAAATGAAACAAATCCTTCGTGACAAATACAAAGGATGTATGAAAGGACGTACGTTATATGTTATCCCATTTAGCATGGGGCCACTTGGTTCTGATATTGCAAAAATTGGTGTTGAAATAACAGACTCTGCATATGTTGTTACCAACATGAGAATTATGACACGTATGGGCAAAGCTGTTCTTGACGTATTGGGTGATGATGGTGATTTTGCACCATGTGTACACTCTGTAGGTGCTCCATTAGCAGACGGACAAGAAGACGTAGCATGGCCATGTGCTCCTATAGAAGAAAAATACATTACACACTTCCCCGAAACAAGAGAAATCTGGTCATTCGGATCTGGATATGGTGGTAATGCATTATTAGGTAAAAAATGTTTAGCACTTCGTATTGCGTCTTACATGGCAAAAGAAGAAGGATGGTTAGCTGAACACATGCTTATTTTAGGTCTTACAAGCCCTGAAGGCGAAACAAAATATATTGCAGGTGCATTCCCGTCAGCATGTGGTAAAACCAACTTAGCAATGCTTATCCCTTCAATTCCGGGATGGAAAGTAAAAACTGTTGGTGATGATATCGCATGGATGAAATTTGGTGAAGACGGACAATTATATGCTATAAATCCTGAAGCTGGATTCTTTGGTGTTGCTCCGGATACATCTATGAAAACAAATCCAAATGCAATGCTTTCATTACATGCAAACAGTATCTTCACAAACACTGGATTAACTCCTGACGGAGACGTTTGGTGGCCTGGTATTGGTGTTGATTGTCCTGATGGAACAACAACATGGAAAAACGAAAAATATACAAGCGGTAGCGATGTTCAGATTGCTCACCCAAATGCTCGTTTCACTGCTCCGGCAAGCCAATGCCCTGTTATTGATCCTGAATGGGAAAATCCTGCAGGTGTACCAATTTCTGCAATCTTATTCGGTGGACGTCGTCCATCTACTGTGCCTCTTATTTATGAAGCACGTAACTGGAATCACGGTACATTTATGGGATCGATTGTTGGTTCAGAAGTTACTGCTGCTGCTATCGGTCTTAAAGCAGGTGTTCGTCGTGACCCATTTGCGATGTTACCATTCTGTGGATATGACATGGCAAACTACTTTGCTCACTGGATTAACATTGGAAAAAATGCTCCGGATCAATCTAAATTACCACGTATTTTCAACGTAAACTGGTTCCGTAAAGACGAAAACGGTAAATTTATCTGGCCAGGATTCGGCGACAACTCTCGTGTTCTTAAATGGGTATTTGACAGATGTAACAATAATGCAAATGTTGTTGATACACCTATCGGTTACGTACCTGCTGCTGACGATATTGATATCAGTGGTTTAGATTTATCAACTGAAGAGATGAAAGATCTTCTTGATGTTGATAAAAAACTTTGGAAAGACGAAGTGGAATTAATCAAAGAACATTATGACAGATTCCCTAATCTTCCACAAGAATTAAAAGATGAATTAGCGAAATTAGAAGAAGGTTTAAAATAATCTTTCAATAATTTAAGACTAGTAATAACAAAAAAAGGCTGTCTATAAATAGACAGCCTTTTTTTTTTCTAAAATGTATATGTTTGTTTAATCTCCCTCTCACACAAAAGGAATTACATTCCCGCACGTTTAGCTTGTGCTACATATATAATATGTTTGCTAATATCTGTCTACTAACGTAAGTTCGATATAATTTTTGAGTTCAGAACGCTTAGAAATAGTAAGATTCGATTAA
>JAWOEL010000097.1:0-3112 GCA_046482735.1 Bacteroidales bacterium
ACTTTTTTAATGTGAAATACTAAAAGATAAAAAAATGAAACACTCTGCATTCTACATTCTTATTTTAATCTCCCTATTAAGCTGTGAGAAGCAAAATCCAACGGGAATTTCAAATGAATTATATTCTATTTCACAGGATGAAATAGACATACATTTTACCACAAAGTATAGATCAGAAGATTTGAAAAACATTCAGATGTCACTCGATTCTTTTGGAATTATTATTGTTTATGATAGCGCAAGTTTTGATGAAGGTGGATACTTGAAAAAAATATCAGCTTCAATTTATTACTCTGATAATAATAAAAGCTCAATCGTTAATAAAAGCTCAATCGTCTCAAGAGAATTACCTGATGAAAATGGTCCTGGATTCAGTTATAGATACACTCGAAAGCGTTGAGTAAAAATAAGGCCTAACGTTCCGGCTGTATGTGGAGTTGCTGTGCTTTTTCGGCTAAATAACCCGACCGTGACTTGGCTGCATCCTCGGTGAGCGAGGGTATATTTAGCCGGAAAAGCTGGCGCGACTTTTGCCATACATGGAGTCCGGTTTAATGCTTTGAATTCATATTTTCATTTTAAAATCTGAGAACTAATTTAAGCAAAAGCCGTGACAAAGCAATTACATATACAGCATGTTAGAGGTAGGCTATTCTTTATTTAATTCATTTTTGATCGTAGCAAGGAATTCTTCAACTTCTAGAAAAAGTGGTTCAATATCATTTTGACTAAACTCTTGAAAATCATCATAATCACTTTCTTGTCGCTTATTCATCAGATTAGAATATAGCACACTGAATTTCCTATCTAATTTTTCTGTTTTAATATAAAATTTGAAAAACTGTGTTCTAACACCATTGTGTGTTGAAGCATTAATATCATCCTTAATTAACAATGCACTGACTATGTGATAACAGCAATAATAGAGTCGATTCACTGCTCCGTTCCAAAACTGAGATGATTTTAGGGATTTTGCTTCAAGAAAAGTCCGATCTGATTTTTCTATCCTGTATTTGATGATATCATTTTTATCATAACTCATATTTCGATACCATCTTTTTTGATGTTTTTGAATAAATAGGTATTCTGGTAATTATCCCAGGATGCTTTTGAATGAATTATAGTACTTATTACCTGCTCTGATTCAAGTTCTGCATCAATAAGACTAGCTCTAATTCTCTTTTTTGTTTCTTCTGTGGCTTCGATTGATGTTAATATGAGAAAATCCCAGTCTGATGTTCGAGAATCATCCCCTCTGGCTTTTGAACCGAAAAGATAAATATTAGCATTCGGATCAATATTTTTAATTGATTTTTTTATTTGATATTTTAATTGATCCATTGTCATATTGCAAATTTAATAAACTTTGAGGATTATTCCAGAGCTTAACCAGCTTACCTCTAACGTTCCACGGTATGTGGAGTAGTCTGCTCCCCGACGATAGGAGGGGATGGCGCTACTTTTGCTAATCGTCATAGTCTGTTTTGAAACCGAATTTACGAATAGTTTTTTAAATGGTTAAAGCCTGGTCAGCAAAAGTTGTGACAAAGACTATTACACATACCGTTTGTTGTGTGGCGGCACTACTTTATTTAACATTTTTATTTATTGATGCTTATGAGTTAATTTTTTAATTTACATGCTGAAGGTATTGATTCTATTGACTTTAAGCAACTCTAGTATTATAACTGAACTTTGTTGACAATCATTTTTTTAACCGCAACAGTGGTCATAATTAATAATAAACCAAGCTAAAAACGGCCAGATAGAGTGATACAAATCCAATCATTCCATATAGGATCTTTGCAGTTTTATTTTTTAATTTACCTGCTGAAGGTATTGATTCTATTAACTTTATGCTACCCTGGTAATTTAACTGAATTTTATTGATAATCATTTTTTTAACCGTAACGGTGGTCATAATTAATAATAAACCAGGCTAAAAATGGCCAGAGAGAGTAATACAAATCCAATCATTCCATATAGGATTTTGCAATTTTATTTTTTAATATCTCTGATTTATAAAGGCCATATATTCCCAATGGAGGTAAAACAAATAATAGAGTGTCCACTGCGGTCGGATTGTTGTACCATTTATTAATAATTTTCATATCAGTCCGTTATATGGTTCCACTACTATTTCTAATTGAAATCTGAATCGAACTTCTTCGAAGCATGCATGCTGGCACACAACGTTCGACGGTATGTGGAGTAGTCTGCTCCCTGACGATAGGAGGGGATGGCGCTACTTTTGCTAATCGTCATAGTTTGTTTTAAAGCTGAATTTACGAATAGTTTTTCAATTGGTTGAAGCCTGGTCAGCAAAAGTTGTGACAAAGACTATTACACATACCGTTTGTTGGAGCCAGTAGCTAATTAATTTTCTAATTGGTTTTTAACTTTCAAAGAATTTACCCATTCAAATTCATTTATGCTTTTGTCGTAAACTTATTGCCCCTGATGAAAAAAATTCAATTGAATGTAGGATTCCATGTACAATAAATTTATGATTAGTTCTCAATTTTGAAGTCAACTATATAATTATCTTCAATTTTTGGTATTAGCACCAAATTAGATTCGATTCTCGCACTGTTGCACCATCCACATTCTTTAATTTTAATAGAATAAATGTATTTCATGTTCTCTTCATCTTTTAAAACTTCTCTAACAAAGTCTACTTCACATTTGCCTGTAGTCCAAAATCCCAATATACTGTGGTTGTCGAAATTAATATTATTGAAGAATATATATACTTCAGACTGGTATTCAGCATACTCGATAGTATCAATTATTCCTTCAGTGTACATTTTATTACACGTGCTGTCAAGTATATTTAACAAATCAATTGAGTCTCTTATGATCAAATGCTCATTCTCCTGAACGTAAGCTTCAATACAATCGGGAACAGTTATTAATGGATAAAATTCTTCAATTAAGCCCTTATCCTTGTCACCTCCCCAGCATTCGGGAGATTTTTGGCACCCAGAATTCAGAAAAAGACAAATACAGATGACTAAATATAACAGATTAGTCTTCATAAGATGAGTATATGTGTTAATAATTAGCCATTAAAGTTCGTTTTGCCTTCCTATTGGCTCCAACGTTCCACGGT
>JAWOEL010000042.1:0-5845 GCA_046482735.1 Bacteroidales bacterium
GCCATTTCCTCTATGTTCAATAAAAGTACATTTTTTTCTGAACATCGAAAAAAAATCACAAACCTTTTAATGCGAGTTCTTTAATTAAAAGATTTTTTTAATAAATCTAAGCCATTGAAAACGCATAGATTTATGTAATTGTATATTCATATATATTGCCATAAACTGTATTCATTTTGCGGTAAATACACGAATTATTCTCCGCAAATGTAAGTGGAATAATTCGATTTTTTACCGCAGGGACTTTTTTTCAAATATACCGGCTTCATTTAAAGGTGATATTCATACAGTTCAAATATACAAAAAAATCAATACACCCGAAACTCGCCACTTACATGTAAATACCCGAGCATGTACAACAATCCGTTATAATAGCGGAATGTGCCGGTTGGTAAAGATTGTTTCCAAAAATGGTGTATAAAAAACTCATCCTGTTCGTAGGTTGATGCAAATACAGCTACGGCATTCATGGCATATAAGCCAACGCCTTTGTAATTGTCTTCTAGTGGCGTTCCGTCTTGTTCGAACTGCGAAAAATAGCCGTCTCCGTTTTCTTGTTGTGCTTGATTGTAGAAAAATTGCAATAAGGCATTTGCACGCTCGGTATACCCTTTTTGTATACCAAACCAATGTGCATCCATACCAAGATTCATAGCAACTCGCCACGAATCACCGGAAAATTGGTGCGAGTGGGGATTGAAGTCTGTAACCTGAGGCTCTGCATCAAACGTCATATATTCTGTTGCAAGACCTGTTTTGGGGTGCATAGCCCGTACCAGATATTGCTCGCTGGTGTCTGCAACTGCCTGCCAGAATTCAGTATCTTTTTCTGCCCACCGTGCCCACAGTTTATAAAATGCGGGGAGATGGTACGAAGGATCCGAAAATCGCCATTGTTCAAGTGGTACAAATACTATTTTTTTCTCCTCATGGTTAATCATGTTTGTAATACCGTCTTGTATGCCACCATTTTCTTCTTCTTTATGAACCATATGATGCAAGATGTAATTGGCTTCTTTTTCATAGTTAAATATGCCATCTCCATTGCCCCATCTGTGTGCTGCGAAAAACAGTGCTGTTACATAATACTCTTCTCCATCGGGTGCGGGGTTTGCGTCGTTTAAGGTCATTGTTTCCGGGTCGGCAGACCAGCCAAAATATCCTTTTCGTGCACCTTCATGGTTTTGAGTAACGGTTTTGGCAAATTTCCAGAGTTTATCAAACTCTTCTTTTTTGTCCATTTGCACACAAATCATCATGGCATACGACATACCTTCTGAGCGAACATCATTATTGTATGTATCGAGAATGTATGCCATATCACTGCCGAGCGGATAATATACTCGTTCGGTGGAATCGTCTCCGTAAAATAGTTGATTGAATAAGGAATCTCGTTTTGCGGTTATTTTACTTGAATCAATACCCGCTTCTGCAAATAAATTTCGATAATTACCGGTTTCAACAGCTCCTTTGTTGGTTGATTTGTGTGTCGTATTTGTGCACATGTGTAATAATACAATTGGAAACAAAAAAATTATTTTTTTCATATGTTTGTTATTTAATGATTTTCATTTTCTTTATGGCATATTTATAATAAGCTGCAACTAAGTTTGTTTTGGTTAAACTGTTGTGTATTAATCGGTCCATAATGAAATAAAAATCTGGTTAGTATTTAGATGCAAATTAATAAAACAAAAATATGTAAATTTTTGAGTTTAAAAAAATATACTTTTATGTAACGGATATGTATGTATTATGAAAAGCTTTTCTGTAAAACTGTTATATTTGTTCTTAAAATTAATCATACATGAATTTTGTTTATAACAGATTTACTTCGTTTCATGCATATCTTATAATTGCGGTATTAGCAGTAGTTGCATACTGGGATTTGGTGCTAGGCATACATGTCTTGAAATGGGATATGATAGATGCTAATTATGCCTTTCAGCATTTACAGTCATTAATTGAAAGAAATGGAAATATACCATTGTGGGATCCGTATACGTATTTGGGTACGCCTCTACATACTAAAATGGGACAGTGGTATCCGATTCGTTTTATTTCCTCAAAAATATCTGAATACACACTATACAAGTTGAATGTTGAATATGTATTGCACATTATTTTAGCAGGAAGTGGTATGTTTACCATGGCTCGTTCTTTTTCATTTTCGCGGAGCACCGCTCTTTTTATGGGTATTGCATATATGTTTTGCGGTTTTTTTACCGGAAATGCACAGCATATGACATGGCTTATAAGTGGTGCATGGCTGCCATGGGTTATATATCTATATAGAAATTTGCTTTATACTTTTTCGTACAAAAAAATACCATTTACAATTTTCGTTTTTTTTTCGTTTTTTATTGGTGGATATCCTGCATTTTCTATAGTGATAGTATATATATTGTGTGGTGTTTTTTTATGGAAAATAATTGATTTTGTACGAAAAAAACAGTACGATGTATTACGGCAGATGCTATTGTTCCATCTTATTGTTGGGGTGTCTCTGCTTATTTTAGCTTCAGCATATTTTTTGTCATTTTATATAATGCTTTCGTCAGTAACACGAGGAGAAGGAATAAATCTTGCTACAGCTCTTTTTTCATCAACAAAACCAATACATTTTTTAACGACTATCGTGCCGTTTATTCTTACTAATACTAACAGTAATATGTGGGCATGTGATATTTCTATGGTGAATAATTATATTGGTATAAGTACTCTTGTTTTTGGTATATATAGTATACGGTTTATATCAACAAAGAAAATTGCTTGTGCATGGATTGGTATAATTGTGTTTGTGAGTTTAGCTTTAGGGCAGGATGTGCCGGTACGAACTTTTTTTTATGAATATATACCTTTATGGAACTTGTTTCGGTTTCCAGCTTTGTTTCGCTTGTTTTATATATTTTTATTAATTTATGTTGCCGGATATTCTTTTGAAAAATTAAAATATAGTGTGTCATACACGACTATTCGTAAGGTTTTAATTGTTTTTATTGCCTGTTATGCGGTGGTAAGTGTAATTATGTTTTATTATAGTTCAGATTTCCCTTCTTACACTCATTGGCATAGTTTTATATCTAAATTATCAATAGCTCAGGCAGTGCTGATTCAGACCGTAACTCAATCTTGTATACTGCTTGTACTGTTGTATGTGGCATATGCTTTACGAAATAAGATAAAAACACATTTTTTTGTGTATATTGTATTAGCATATCTGATGTTTGATATGGTAACAGTTACTCAATTGCAATCGGCAATCACTGTAAGTAATCCTATAGAAGCATATTATACCCAAAAACATGTTGACGCCTTACCAAAGCAAACATCTTGGCCGGATGTGCACGAACCTGCTTATAATCATTCGGCAAAAGAATTAGCAGTTGCACCACCGCTATGGAAAAATTTACAAATTTTTCATAAAAAACGAGCATATAATGGCTATACCAGTTATGTTTTGAAATCTACTGAAATTTTCGAACAGTCTATTATTTATGATAGTGTGAAAAAATATCCTGTATGTTATTTTCCCACAAATATTTATCATGAGTCAGACACTTCAGTACGATATGATCAAGGGCGTATTGTTGTGTTTCCTGATACACTTGCTCATGGTAATTATACATGTGATTCTACAATGGTGCACCTGATAAGTGGAAATCAAAATGGGTGTACACTTTCTACGTATTGTTCAGATACCGCATATCTTGTTATAATGCAAAATTTATATCCCGGATGGAAAGCAACAATAAATTCTGAAGAAACGAATATCGTGCAGGCAAATTATTCAAATATGGCTATAGTTATACCCCCGGGAGAATCTATTGTTGAGTTGTTGTATGAACCGGCACATATTGGTATGGCATATGCTGTATATCAATATAGTTTATATATATTAATTGCAATTTTATTGGTTGTATCTATTCCTAAACAGTATTCAAAAACTTTTCGATACAGTATAGTACTTATGTATTGTTTTGTGCTATCGTATATTGAAGTGCGAAATGTCTGGGGATTTCATTCACCAACACAGGTCTCCTTAGATAAATCTAGTAATACAATGAGTAATCAGTATATGATAACTACATCATCAGAACAGTATCATAAAAATAAAACAGATTTTACTGCAGATACATGTGAATATCTTTCACCACCAACTACATATGGTTCATTGTTTTCTGTTAAAGGATCGCACTTAGCTGATTTGTTGTCAACATACAATGCACTTGCCGTTTCAATATCTGTATTACCGAAAACAAATCTCGAACATACATATATTGCCATAAGTTTGCATAAACGTAAACATCAATTTCAATTCATAACATATACGCTTCAGGACTTTATTACCGAGCAATCAGCCTGGAATAATATTACAATTCAACATCCTTTATATTTAAAATCTTCTGAAAAATACCAGATAAAAGTATTTATATATTCACCCCAAAAAAATAGCATGTATTATAAAAATTTTACAATTTCTTTTTTTTAATACACAAGAAATAATATATATTTGAATACATTTTTAACAAACATAACAATTGCAACCATAATAATAAATGTGTAAAACATATACTTATTTAAAAATTAAAACAGTATAATATATTAATTAGTGAGCTGTATATAACACATGAAAATTAATTATAATAAACACATGAAACGTATTTTTATAATAAGCATTGCTATTCTTTTTTTAGGTATAGGTATAGTTTATGCTTATGCAACATCCCAAAAGAGGTATGTTCCGGTAATTGTTGAAAGAACAACCTTAGAAAATTCTATTGCAACAATTTCTTCACAAAAAGTTCAGAATCCCGGAAAGATATTTGTAAAAGACAGTTTATTGTTTGTAATAGAACAGTATTATGGAGTTCATATTTTTGACAATTCTGATCCGGCACATCCCAAAAAAATGGAATTTATTCGGGTTTTGGGATGTACTGATGTCGCCGTTAAAGGACAATTGATGTATGCCTCCAGTGGTGTTGATCTTGTTACAATTAACATAACTGATATTTCGAATGCAACAGAAATAGCACGAGAAAAAAATGTATTGTCAGAAATACGTTCACCATATGGAATCATAGATGACAAATATTCAAAACAAAACCGTCCTGAAAACACTGTAATTATTGCTTGGAAAACCGAATAAAACCTATGAAAAGAAAAAAATGTTTATATAATATAGCTATTGCAACAAGCTTGATTATTATAGTCGCAGCATGTAATGATGGTATGGTTTCTAAATCAACTGAGATAAATACTATTCCATCGGTTTCGGCCGAAGTTTCCGGTAAAGGTGGTTCTATGGCTCGGTTTTCGGTTACTACTGATGCATTGTATGTGTTAACCAATAATACCTTGTATGCATATGACATTAAGAATCAGCCAGTACCTGTGGAACATAGCAAAATCACTTTAGGAGAAGGAATGGAAACCGTTTTCGTGTACGATACTTTATTATTTATTGGTTCTCAATCGGGTATGCAAGTATATGAACGTAAAAACGGAATTGATTTAGAGTATGTAAGTAGTTTCTGGCATGCAACAGCCTGCGACCCGGTAGTGTTTGATGGAAAACATGCATACATTACACTTAATTCTGCCCATGAAATATGTGGACGGTATATTAATGAATTACATATCGTACATATGGATGATATAACCAATCCCGTTCATATTGCAAATTACAATATGGAGTCACCTAAAGGGCTTGGTGTGGATGGTGATTTCTTGTTTGTGTGTGATAAAAATATGCTAAAAGTATATGATAAAACTACGCCAGAATCTCTTGCTTTTGTGCAAAGTAAAACAATACCCGATGCCTATGATGTAATACCGTACA
>JAWOEL010000079.1:0-5551 GCA_046482735.1 Bacteroidales bacterium
CTTGTTGAAGATATAACATTACGTATGACTACTATGCGAGATTTGGATGGTACCGTTCATCATATTCAGCATGGTAGTGTAACTACGGTTTCTAATCTTTCAAAAGAATATCATCGGGTTAATCTAAATATAGGTGTAGCATATGAGACCGGTTTGGAGCATGCTATTGAGGTTATTAACAGAGTTGGAAATCAGTTGGCTGAAGATCCAGAATGGAAAGAAAAAATAATAACACCACCACAATTTGTTCGTGTAGACGCCTTTAGTGCATCTTCTGTTGATATGAAAATTCTTGGAGATGTGTTGCCACCAAATAAATGGGCTGCTATGGGTGAGTTACGCAAGCGTTTGAAAATAGAATTTGATAAAGAAGGTATTGTTATACCATTTCAGCAAGTTGTGTTGCATAATGCACCGGTTAAGTAATAACGTGAGTTCGATATGATTTTTGAGTTCAGAACGCTTAGAAATAGTAAGATTCGATTAAAAATAATGAGTATTATCGGGATAAATCGAATTATTTTTACGAAGAAGATTGCTGTTTATAAGCGTTTCATTGATTGCCTTGTGTAAAATATTGAATATGTGCGTTAAATCTCTTCATCTTATCCCGATAAGATTCATCGATTTGCCTTAATCTTCAACATTTTACATCAACCTGAACTTAAAAAATCACGTCGAACTCACGTTAATATAAAAAAAAGGCTGCACAATACATGCAGCCTTTTTTTATTACATATTGGAACTATAAATTATTATGAGTTATCCTGACGAATAGTTTCGGAAATATTGGCTGCATGAGAGCTAATCGTTTTAAGCATGTGAATTAATTCAATATATGTTTTTGTATTGGTAATTTCTTGTTTTTCGTGATCCAGTAATCGGGCAAAATGAGCTTTTTCTATTTTTAATGCCGTTTGAGCCTGTTGAGATGCTTTTCGTTTTATGATGAACACATCATTTATATTTTCATTAGCGAAGCATTGTAATGCTGTGTCAAAAAGTTTTATTGTATGGTTGTGGAAATCAATTATTTCTTTTCGTTCAGCATCAGAAAACTCATAGTTTCGCTCAATCCATTTTTCGGCACGTCTGTGTAAAATTTTTGTAAGTGCATCATTTATATGAGAGAGTTCTGTTAATGCTTTTTGCATAGCAAATAACTCTTCCATTCGTTCTTGTGAGTTATCTTTCAGGTTTATTGATAATAAATATGAGCGAATTTCATCACGGATTTTTTTTCCAATTTCACGTTGCTCTTCAAGATTTGCAAGATATTTAGGATTGTTTTCGATAAATGGAGCTATAATTAATTCCAGACTAATTTGAATTTTGCGACCCAGACGTATTGTTTCTTCTTTTGCCAATTGCATAGCAATAGCAGGTTTTGATGTCATGTCTTTGTTGAGGTATTTGGTTACTATTGCGGTATTAATTTTATTGTTAGGAGGTAATATGCGGTACATTAATTTTTCAAATTTTTTTAAAAATGGTAATAAAATAAGAGCAACCGTAACATTGAAAATTGTATGGGCATTAGCTATTTGTCTGGGGAGTGTTTCAGCAGAACTACCCTGATTATTAGCTTGTAATATTTCTTTGACAAACGGAATAAGTCCTATGAATAATACAACTAAAAATATTTTGGAAACAAGTTGAGCAAGAGCAACTCGTTTTGCTTCTGTATTTGTTTTTATAGAGGCTAAGAGTGCTGTGATAGGTGTGCCTAAGTTTGCTCCAAGCAAAAGGGCTATGCTCGATTCTAATGATAATAGTCCTTGACTTGCCAGAATTATCATAATTCCAATAAAAGCACTGCTGCTCTGGATAAGGGCAGTAAATAGAGCACCAATAATGATACCTAATATCGGATTTTCCAGACTGTATAAGATTTCTAAAAATGGGGTGTATGAACGAAGTGGTACCATTGAATTTGACATAATTTCCATACCAAAAAATAAAATACCAAAACCAAACACTGTTTCTCCCCAGTATTGTAATATTCGTTTGTTTGAAAAAAGGTAAAAAGCCCCTCCAATAGCAATTATACCTAAGGAATAATCGGTTAATTTGAATGCAATTATCTGGGCAGTTATCGTGGTTCCGATAGCAGCTCCAAGCAATATGCTTAATGACTGTTTGAATCTCATGAGACCCGAATGCACAAAGCTTACCAACATTACCGAAGTTGCACTGCTACTTTGTATTATCATGGTAATGGCTGCACCTACTCCCATACCTATAAAATTATTATGAGTCAGTGTGCTTAAAATAGAACGCATTTTGTCGCCCGCAGTTTTTTGCAGTCCGGTACTCATAAGTTCGAGACCAAAAAGAAAGATGAGTAAGCCACCCAAAAGACCTAAAATAAGAAAAAGCAGCCAATTGTTTTTTTGTGCATGAAGTGTAAAAAACTCTATATCTTTCTGAGAATGCGAGTCTATATGAGCAATAACCTCATATATTCCTTCTTTGTTTCCTATATGCATGTTGGTAGCGGCAACTCCTCGTTCTGTCGTAAAAACTAATGTGTCTGAAATATAAGCTCCACGTGCTCCATCAGGTTTTTTGACTAGTTTGAAATTAACAGGTATGTTGCTTACAGGATTACCCGCAGAGTCTGTAACTTCGCACATAAGTGAGTCTGACAATTCAGAATTAACAATGCCGAATTGATGATTACCGGAAATATCTTTATTGTTGTATGTGGCATGAGATAAAGAATATTGTGAAAAAGTGTTTTGTGATAAGAACAAAAAAATATGTGCCAAAAAAAAGTATATATATGTTTTCATATTCTCTTATATTCTTACTTTATTTTTTTATTTCTACTCATTTTGCGAATTGTAATTTGTTGTATATAATTTAGATAAATCGGTTTTTATAGTATACGAAATGTAATAATTACAGAGTTTTGCTTTTGTAAAAGATGGTTTGCAATATAAATATTGTGTAATAAATGGCGAAGCATTTCGATAACAAAATGAGATTTAATGTATAGGCATTATTTAATGTATTTGCGCATTCTTACTCTATTACCATTTCCATAGTATTCTAACTCATCAAAGTGAAATCGGGTAATAAAAATACCCCGACCGTGTAATTGTTCTGTTCCAACATCTGTAATAGGATTAGGGATAATGGAAGGGTTAAACCCGCTTCCTTCATCTTGTATAATCCACTCACAATAGTTTTCGCGAAATTCGTACGCAATAATAACTTTTTTAAGAATATTTTCTTTGAGTAGAGCCCGTTCAGAAATTAATTTTTCAAATACATTTTGTTGAATAGCCTCACTTTTTTCTCTGTACGATATATTTAAGTTCCCATGTTCTATTGCATTTATAATAATTTCGTTGAGTCCAAGACGGATTCCCATAGTTTCGTCTTCTTTAAAAAGAACTTCAATTTCATCAATTAAATAATTAACAATAAACGGTACTTGATTAATGTCATTTTTGAATTTCATTGAAAATGAATGACTCTGAATAAAATGTTGAATTTGTTTATGCTGCGTGCGAGCATATATTATAGATTTGTATTTACGAAGTAATCCAATAATATTTTCTTTTAAAATGGGCTTTTTTAAATAATTATTTGCACCATATTTCATGGATTCAATAACATATTTTTCCGAATTAAAAGCGGTGAGCATTATAACTATAGTTTGGGAGTTTATTTGTTTTATAGCAGATAACATTTCAATTCCTGACATACGAGGCATATTTATGTCTGTCAATACAATATGTGGATGGTATTGCTTAAAAATCTCCAAGCCCTCCTCACCATTCGAGGCGGTCTTGTATTCCAACCCCTCTTTGTTCAGAATTATTTCAAGATAATTCATGGATGCCGGGTCATCTTCAACTATAAGAACTTTAATAGAATTTGTCATACGGTGAAAAATAAATTATAAAAGTATTATCAAAAATATGGAAACTAATGAATGTAACCAAAATAATTGTGTATCTCTTATTTATATTACGTAGAAATGTAGTATAATGTTGTGTTTTTTTGAAGTAGACATATCAAGACAATATCTTTTGTAATTTTTTTTGTATTATGTATTGACTATTTCATAAAAAAGCTATTTTTGTAAATTATTAGAAACAGAATTTTAAATAGTATAAACTAATGGCACAAAAACACGAAGATCCGGAAAATTTAGAGAAGATAGAATCTTCATTAACTAAAGCTGAACAATATATAGAGGATAATCAAAAAAAATTAACATATATTGTTGGGATAATAGTTGTTGTGATAGCAGCTTTTTTTATTTACAAAAGTAGAGTAGCAGAGCCACGCGAAGCTGAGGCTGTTGATGTAATGTGGGAAGCTCAACGATATTTTGAACAAGACTCGTTTCATATAGCCTTATATGGTAATGCAAATGTATATGGATTTGAGTATGTAATTGATAAATTCGGGGCAACTGAATCCGGAAACTTAGCTCATTATTATGCCGGCATATGTTACTTGCATATGAAAGAATATGATAATGCTATAGATTTATTAAAAGAATATTCTCCGAATGAGGATTTATTGGCACAAACGAGAATGAGTTTGCTGGGAGATGCATATAGTAATAAAGAACAATATGAAAAAGCAGCAAAAAATTATGAAAAAGCAGCGGATATATCAGAAAGTGTTCAATTTTCACCATTGTTTTTAATAAAAGCCGGACAGTGTTATGAAAAATTAGAACAATACGATAAAGCATTGAAAGTATATACTCGTATAAAAAATGAGTTCGGTGATTCTGATAAAATTAATCAAGTTGAGAAATATATTGTGAGAGTAAAATCATTTCAATCATAATGGCAACTTCCCTAAAAAACTTATCAGACTATAATGCACAAGATATCCCTGATGCTTCAGCTTTATCTGTGGGTATTGTGGTTTCTGAATGGAATAGTGATATAAATAATAATTTATTACAGGCTGCGGTTTCTACATTGCAAAAACATGGTGTGCAGGATGTAAATATTTTTATTAATTATGTACCCGGAGCGTTTGAGTTGCCATTTGCATGCCGTCTTATGGCTGAGAATTATGATGTAGATGCTGTGATTGCTTTTGGTACAGTTATACAAGGAGATACTCCTCATTTTACATATGTGTGTCAAGGTGTAACATATGGTATGGCTGAGTTGAATTTATCGTATGAAATACCATTTATTTTCGGTGTTTTAACTACCGATACACTCGAGCAAGCTCGTGACAGATCTGGTGGCAAACACGGAAACAAAGGAGTGGAAGCTGCTATTACTGCTATCAAGATGTCTGTGTTGTCTTAGTCCCTAGCTTATTTTGTTATATCAAACGGTGTGTTTTTAAGGAAATTCTGATTTTGCGATTGTGCAAGGGAACAATACGCTGCCAGTGTTTAATAATGTCAAAGTTCTTTCTGGAAATATCTACACCAATGCTACAAATGATACTAACATTACATTCAATAGAAGCCTGATCTCTACGAAAGACACTTGGTTGGCTTGTGATTCATCTACCAATGCAAATTTTATATTTAATTATTGTATCTTTGACACAGTAG
>JAWOEL010000099.1:0-45000 GCA_046482735.1 Bacteroidales bacterium
AAAACATGATAGAAAATGGAAAACGTTTACAACATGCATTTTCATGGAATAAAGGATTTAAAGAATTTTTTGCCGTTAAAGCAAATCCAAATCCATATATTGTAAAATTATTTTCAAACATCGGTTTTGGAACCGATTGTAGTTCTTTGGCAGAACTTGAAATATCTGATAAAGTTGGCGTTGAAGGAAACGACATTATGTTTACATCAAACAACACAACGGCAGAAGAATATAAACGAGCTCGCGAATTGAATGCTATAATTAATTTAGATGACATAAGTCATATTCCCTTTTTAGAAGAACATGCAGGTATACCTGATATTATTTCTTTCCGATACAACCCAGGAAATTTAAAAGCTGGTAATGACATAATTGGTAATCCTGAAGAAGCAAAATACGGATTAACAAAAAATCAGCTATTTGATGCATACAAAACAATGAAAGAAAAAGGTGTTACCCGCTTTGGCATTCACACTATGGTAGCATCAAATGAATTAAATAATGATTATTTTATAGAAACTGCTGAAATTATGTTTTCTTTAGTTGCCGAAATTTCCGAAAAAATCGGCATTTCATTTGAATTTGTAAATTTAGGTGGAGGAATAGGTATTCCATACGAACCAAATCAAAATCCGGTTAATATAGAATATATAAGTTCAGGCATTCAGAAAAAATACGAAGAAATAATAAAAGGAAATAATCTGCAAGATCTTAAAATTTTCTTAGAATCAGGACGATACATAGCAGGACCATACGGGTATTTAATCACTCGCGTACAGCACTTTAAAGAAACATACAGACATTATGTAGGTGTAGATGCAAACATGGCTCATTTAATGCGACCCGGAATATATGGTTCATACCATCATATAACGGTTCTGGGAAAAGAAAACGAGCCCGCAACTCACACATATGACATAACTGGCTCGTTATGTGAAAACAATGACAAATTTGCTATTCAGCGTATATTACCAAAAATTGAAAAAAATGACATTCTTGCCATTCATGACACCGGTGCACACGGACACTCAATGGGATTCAATTACAATGGCAAATTACGTTCTGCTGAATTATTGTTGCGTACAGACGGCTCTGTAACACCTATTCGTCGTACCGAAACACTTGATGATTATTTTGCAACTATTGATTTTAACGGTGTTAAAGATTTTTCATAACAGTTTTATATGCAAAACATGATTATATAATTACCATACATATTGCACTGATTATTGTAAACCTGCAATTACATATCGGACACTGATAATCAGGGCAATACTCTATTCCGAAATAAATTCGGAACAAATTACAATCGTTACAAGTCAATAAAATATATATACACATGAAACATATACATATTCTGGTTGTTGATGACGAAAAATCGAATAGAGTGTTGCTCAAAGAAATGTTGGAAGAGTATTCTGTTATAGAAGCACACAATAGTCACTCAATGTGGAATATGCTTCAGCATCATCACATTAATCTTATATTACTTGATGTGATGATGCCTGAAGAAGATGGCTTTTCTCTTGGAAAAAAATTATATAATCATACGAAGTATACACATATTCCTATTATTTATGTATCGGCAAAAGTTTCGGGAACAGATATTGATAAGGGATTCAAAAGCGGAGCTGTTGATTACATAAAAAAACCCTTTGATATATATGAATTGCATAATCGGGTGGAAAATGCCATTTCAAAAACGGAACAAACACATCAGTTAAAAACACAAGCTATTACAGCCGACATGGTGTTTCAACAAATTCAGGACAGCATTATTATTACAGATACTGAATTTATGATTACAAAATACAACCCGGCATGTTCCAACTTATTAGGTTACAATGATTCGGAATTACGAAACACCTGTGTTTCCGACATTATTTTCAACAAAAGCCACACATCACTACACATTTCATCTCTGGTTAACACACAAACTGATGCATATGTATGTACTAAAGAAGATGATTTAGTTCCTGTTTCTATATCTATCAAACCTCTTGTTGATGACGTGCAAATAGAACTTGGGTGGTTATGCGTAATGCATAATATGCAAAAACAAAAAGAAATTGAGCAAAATTTAATTAATGCTAAAAATGAATCTGAATTAGCAAGCAAAATGAAGTCCACATTTTTAACGCGTATAAGCCACGAAATACGCACACCGCTCAATGCAATTTTAGGCTTTTCTGATTTATTAAACAGTGAACACAGTTCGGGCGATGAAAAATCTCACTACACCACCATTATCAAAAAAAATGGAAATAAACTACTTTCATTTATTGACAATTTACTAAATATTTCATCTATAGAAACAGAAAAATTAGCTATAGAAAAAAAAGACTGTTATATATACGAACTCTGTCAAAAACTCAAAAAAGAATTTACTGCACAATTAGTAAACTATTCACAAAACAAAGTAAAATTGATAGTTTTACCCAATATTCCGGTAGACTTCACTATACAAACAGACCAAAATAAACTATACAAATCGCTGCACAATGTCCTGGACAATGCATGTAAATTTACTCACAAAGGAGAAATACTTTTTAGTTGTAGTATTACAGACGCACAATTACAATTTCACATAGAAGACACAGGAATAGGAATTCACAAGTATCAACTTGAAAATATATTCGAATCGTTTCAAAAAATTGAAGAATATAACGACACGAATATTTCTCAGGGTATAGGTGTAGGACTTTCTATCAGCAAAAACTATATTGATATACTAGGAGGAGAAATTACCATATCTTCTCAAAAAGAAAAAGGAACGCTTGTGCACATAAGTTTTCCTATATAATTAACATATATAAATAAGATTCAACATATGATTACAATAGAAAAAGCGATTTCTGAACGAATTCTCGTACTCGACGGTGCTATGGGAACTATGATTCAACAATACAAATTAACCGAAGAAGACTACCGTGGTACAAAATTTACAAACAACGATATTCTACTCAAGGGAAACAATGATTTACTAGCCCTTACCCAACCGAATATTATATCTGAAATACATAATACATATTTAGAAGCCGGTGCAGATATTGTGGAAACAAATACATTTAATGCAAATCGCATATCGCTTGCAGATTACAAACAAGAACATTTAGTACGAGATATAAATTTAAAAGCAGTAGAACTCGCCAAACAAGCAGCAGAAAAATGGACCCAAAAAACCCCTGACAAACCTCGTTTTGTCTGCGGTTCTATAGGACCAACAAATAAAACAACATCAATGTCGCCTGACGTAAATAACCCGGCATACAGAGCTGTTTCATTTACTGACATGGCAGATATCTACAGCGAACAAATAACTGCTTTAATAGATGGAGGAGTTGACGTGTTGCTTATCGAAACAGTCTTTGATACTCTTAATGCAAAAGCTGCTTTATATGCTATTAACCGTATCCAAAAACAAAAAGGCACACATATTCCTGTAATGATCTCGTTTACCATTGCTGATGCAAGTGGACGAACCCTTTCAGGACAAACACTTCAGGCAGCAATCAATTCAGTAGAAGATTTTCCATTATTAAGCATTGGACTCAATTGTTCTTTAGGAGCAAAAGAATTAGCACCATATGTAAAAGAACTTAGTGCACATTGTCCTTTTTATACAAGTGTACATCCCAACGCCGGATTACCAAATCAATTTGGAGAATACGACCAAACTGCTGACATAATGCTTGACATGGTAACACCTTACATGGAAGAATCATTAGTAAACATTATTGGTGGGTGTTGTGGAACCTCACAACATCATATTGCA
This sequence comes from Bacteroidales bacterium, assembly GCA_046482735.1. GTDB lineage: Bacteria > Bacteroidota > Bacteroidia > Bacteroidales > UBA1715 > JAQICB01. Next base: position 3,776 of record JAWOEL010000099.1, read on the forward strand.
CAAATATCGCAACAGGCACAACATTACCGACCACGTAAAGTTCCAAAAATAGAAATAAAAACACGACTAAGCGGATTGGAACCTCTTAGCATAGATTCTTCAAAAAACTTCATAAATATTGGCGAACGCACCAATGTTGCGGGTTCAAAAAAATTCGCACGCCTTATTCGCGAAAAAAAATATGAAGAAGCATTAACTATTGCACGAAATCAGGTTGAAAACGGTGCACAAATCATAGATGTTAATCTTGATGATGCTATGCTCGATGCAGAAATAGAAATGAAGCATTTTCTCAATCTTATAGTTTCCGAACCGGATATATCACGCGTTCCGGTCATGATAGATTCCTCAAAATGGAATGTAATAGAAACAGGACTCCACTGTTTACAAGGAAAATCTATTGTAAACTCGCTTAGCCTCAAAGAAGGTGAAGAACAATTCATAGAAAAAGCCCTATCAGTTCAAAAATATGGTGCAGCCGTAGTCGTTATGGCGTTTGACGAGAAAGGACAAGCAGATTCATTTGAACGACGAATAGAAATCTGCGAACGATCATACAAAATTCTCACAGAAAAAATTCATTTTGCTCCGCAAAACATTATTTTCGACCCAAATGTTCTTACAGTTGGTACTGGAATAGAAGAACATAATAATTATGGAGTTGATTTTATAAAAGCTGTAGCATGGATAAAAAACAATTTGCCACATGCAAAAGTCAGTGGCGGTATTAGCAATATTTCATTTTCGTTCAGAGGCAACAATCCGGTACGAGAAGCTATGCACTCGGTGTTTTTATATCATGCTATTAAAGCAGGATTGGACATGGGCATAGTAAACCCCGGCATGCTGCAAGTATACAGCGAAATAGACCCCACACTCAAAGAAAAAATCGAACATGTTATTCTTAACCATTTTCCCGAAGCAACAGAGGAATTAATAGATTTTGCCGAAACATGGAAAGATGAAAGTACAACACCAATAAAAAAAGATGAATGGCGTAATGAATCTTTAGAAAAACGTCTGGAATATGCCCTTAAAAAGGGAATAGGAGACTACCTACAAGAAGATTTAGACGAAGCACGCACACAATATCATCCCACTCTCGGCATTATTGAGGGACCTCTTATGGATGGAATGAATATAGTAGGCGAACTTTTTGGTGAAGGAAAAATGTTTCTTCCTCAAGTTGTAAAAACAGCTCGGGTTATGAAGCAAGCAGTATCTATTCTTTTACCGTTTATTGAAGAAGAAAAAAGTGATTTAAGCTCATCATCATCAGGAAAAATATTGCTTGCCACAGTAAAAGGTGATGTGCACGACATCGGCAAAAACATTGTAAGCGTCGTACTTTCGTGCAATAATTATGAAATTATTGACCTTGGAGTTATGGTTCCTACCGAAAAAATTATTGAAACTGCAATTAAAGAAAATGTTGATATTATTGGACTCAGCGGGCTTATTACACCATCACTCGAAGAAATGATATCTATTGCTGATGAAATGGAAAAACAACAATTAAACATTCCGCTTCTTATTGGCGGTGCCACAACATCAAAAATTCATACATCAGTAAAAATTGACACACAATACTCACATTCTGTAATATACGTACCTGATGCATCCAAAAGTGCATCAGTTTGCAGTAATTTATTATCTTCTCACAGTACAGAGTATGCTGCCACTATAAAAAAAGAATATAAAAATCTTCGAGATGCATACACTCACAGAAAAACAGCTCAGTTTCTTCCTCTTGCAGAAGCTCAAAAAAACAAATATCCTATCAACTGGAACGACACTCACATACACACACCTTCATTTATAGGATTACAGGTATACAGAGAACACCCCATTGAAGATATTGTTCCCTATATAGATTGGCAATACTTTTTTCATGCCTGGGGTATTAAAGGCACTTTTCCTGAAGTTCTTAGCAATGAACACACCAAAACAGAAGCTCAAAAATTATTTGACGATGCCCAATCCATAATACAAAAAATTATTGCAGACAAATCTATTGAAGCACGTAGTGTAATAGGTTTTTTCCCTGCAAACTCTGTTCAGGACGATATTGAACTTTACACCGATGAACAACGAAGCGAAACTATAACTACCCTTTACAATTTACGACAACAAACCAAACGTGCAGAGGGTAAGGCTAATATATGTCTTGCTGATTTTATTGCTCCTAAAGAATCTGGACAAATTGATTACATTGGTCTTTTTGCAGCAACAGCCGGCATCGGTGTCGATAAACTTGCAGAACATTACACAACAAACAATGATGATTATAATGCAATTATGATAAAAGTGCTTGCTGATAGGCTTGCAGAAGCATACACTGAATATTTACATCACAAAATACGCACAGAATTGTGGGCATATGCTCCGGATGAACAATTATCTATCGCAGAAATGCTTAAAGAAAAATATTCGGGAATTCGCCCGGCATATGGATACCCTTCGTGCCCTGACCATTCAGAAAAAGAAAAATTATTTTCACTTCTTAATGTTGAAGAAAATATTCAGGTAAAACTTACCGAATCGTATATGATGCACCCTACCGCATCGGTTTCGGGACTTATATTTGCACATCCCGAATCTCACTACTTTGGTGTAGGCAAAATAGATACAGACCAGTTAAACGATTATGCTCAACGAAAAAATATATCAACAGAAGAAGTCTTAAAAAACATTCCTACTAATAGAGGATAAAACAAAGATGGGTATATAAACACAATATATACCCATCCTCTTTATTCTTTTTTTAGTTAGTGCTTGCGAGAAAACTATTTTTTTTCTGTGTTTCTGATGCGAAAGCTTCAAAGACGAGGCTTTCGAAATCTTGAAAATCAATAAGTTTACGTCTGTAAATGATTGTTTTCAAGATGAGAATAACAGTCTACCCCGAATATACTTCGGGGATGTATTTGGAGTTTTCGCGCAGAAACTATGTACAAAAAATAATATATGAATCATGTTTACCCTTCATGGTCTATAAAGAAAAAATTGCACAACTACATTAATTAAAGAAAAACCAAGATACAGCAAGCGAAAATGAACCTGATTGTTGTGGATAATGGGGAAATAAAAAATTCTTATCTACAAACTGAGAATACAAACCTTTATATTTAAAAGAAATTCGTATTGGTTTATACTTTATAGAAATGAATGCCTGTGATATAGGATAATTGCCTATCATATCAGTTTCCTGATGTGCAAAAACTCCTAAAGAAGGCATATATAATGGTGCATTATATTCCGAAAACCACAAAAAATCACAACCGATATGTGTTTTTATTAAATTTTTATACACAGAACCCGCATAATACACCGCATTATAACTAATCCACTCGGGTAAATCTACCGCATGTGATTCTACATTCTGATACACAAATCTGTTATCTAACACAAAATTCCATATTCGTGTTTTTTTACGAACTTCCATTTGTGTCACAAATGTTCGAGATGATAATTGGTGCAATTGTAAGTCAGATGAAAAATACATCATATTGTTTATCTGAGACAATGAACCTGCCAAATCAATATTAAAATACGGAATAGAAAGTGTTCCGGCAATTTTTTGGTGAAAAACCGGTACATTATCGCGATCCCATGTTACATGATTTGACTGAAAATGTTGCAAAATTCCTTGTTGTTTTTTGCGGGAAACATCATACTCCAAAGAAAATGAAACAGGATTTTGAAAAATATGAATATCAAATATATCAGCTTGAGTATGTGCACTAAAATCATCGCTATACGCACCCACCATATACCATTTATGAGTATGTTCAAAATCTACATTAGATAAAGAATATAAAAACTGCCCCTCATAAAACAATGAATTCCAATCTCTTTGTGGAAACATAAAATCATAATCTTTAAAAAACTCATACTTATACTCATGCCCCACTCCTACATGAAAGAAACCACGCTGAGAAGAACCTGTATACCTTTCAAAAAATAAGCTGTTTGTAATATGTGTTATTTCTATAGAATCGTTGGTATACAAAGAATCATACAACACGGACGGATAAGATTGTACAGATACAGAATTATCGGTATACATAAAATTTGACTTCTTATACGAAAAAGAATGGCCCAAAGCACCAGAATACAGAGGTAAATCTGTTCTGGTAGTATCAGGAAAAACAGGACGATCTCCTACGTTCCATTTTTGAATTAACTCACCTTGATACGATTTTTTTTCTGAAATAGCATCAGAATGATTCATTACTATAGAAAGCGGATAATCAATTAAACTATCACGCCGCAAACCACCATTTTCCACATGCGACATATAATTAAAAGCAAAAGAACCATGTGCAGTATACATATCACCCGTATACGAAAACCAAGGTGCTATATGCCGTCCTTTCACTTCCTGTCCACTATATTCTCCCATGCTTTTATAGTAGCGTAATCGAATACCAACATTCAAATCTTTTGAATAATTCTGAGTATGAATAAAGGAAATATGTTGCTGTTCAAAATCACCTAATGAATACGTAAAAGAAGTATACGGCTTGCGTGCAACATAACGATTCAGCGTATTGTTTGCAAAAAACCACTGTCTTGATACAGTATTCAAGAAAAAAACAGATTGTACGCTAAACGGTTGTGTTAGCTTAAAAGAAGGACTCGCATAATACCCAAGATTAACACCATAATCGGAAAGAGCAAGTTGTGGTTCATATTCATGAAACGTATCAAGAATTGTATCAATTGAAGATTGTATACGTTTTGAGTAAAAAGAATTATACAAAAAAGACTGAACCTGAATTGTATCAGAATCGGAATTATTTTTAAGTGTATCTTCCTGCTGAGCAAATATATTTGCTAGAAAAAAACACATACACAAAGATGCAATTATTATTTTTTTCATTAAATTAAAGAAAAACGTAAATTTATACCACCACTTAAACTAGATGTCTTATATCCATTTGTATAAGGTGAATTTATATTATAATCTAAATACACTCGCACAGTAAATCGTTCATTCAACATATAATCAGCAAAAGATTCAAACGAATAAACTTTTGTACCCGAAATAACACGAGTAACATCTTCTACAATATTTCTCCGTATTGTTTTATTATCACGAACAGAAAAATTCAATCGCATAGTTAAATCATTATCATAGGTTTTATTGTTTATATTTACTTTAAAATTATCAAACACATACCCACCACCAATAACATACTCTATTCCTATATTTTCAGATATTTCCGTATTGGTAAACGATAAGGTTACTGAACGGTTATTACGTATTTCCAACTTACCGGTAACATTATTCTGTAAACGGGCATCTATACCAATTAAAGGATTAAAACGTTCAGAGATACTAACATTTTTCACATCATATTGAGGAGATAAATACATTTCTCCGGAAGAAGAATTTATATAATATTCATCAATTTGAGTACCCGACGTGAAAGAAGTATAGCCACCAATATCATAGGACGAAGAGTATGAATGGTTAATATTGATTGAACGAAAATACTCTTTAAATAAATCCAAACGAGACAAGCCATTATATGATAGTCTCCAATTAAGTGTTCGCAAAAATGATTTTACATCCGCAAACATAGGTACGAAATAATCATCTACATACACATTTTCAGGATCTTGTCCGGAGTAGGCAGACAAAAATGCCGGAAGTAATACATCCTGAGACGTTTCACTAAAAAATTCAGGGAAATCAGTATCTACATCAACAACATCAACAGTACCATACTTATCTTTTGCCAAACGATGTGCAATTTTTACTCTGTTTTCTTTAAACAGATTATAAGCTTTATCTGTATTAAACGAAGTTAATATTGTATTATACGTAATAGAAAAACCACCATTAATTTGCATATTTTCTTTATTTGATGCAGCATCTCCTACTAAATACCGCATTATATCGTTAGAATATTGTCTGTTGGAATTTAACGTTATTCTCATATTATTAATAGGTTGCAAAGAAGCTTGCAGGCGCAACTGATTTGAATTCGTTTTTTTGAATTTATCACTTATTAAATCATTATCAACAATCCAATAATCTGTTGTAAGATAATTATCCAAATCATGCGGAATAATACCTACTACATAGTCTAAACCAGGATTATATATACCATTTTCTGATTGTTCCAAGCCAATATATTCTGTGCTATATTTATATCCAGGTATAAAAGTCCCCTCATTTACTGAATAATTAATCGAAACCGACTTAGTCATCATCAGTAAATTAGCTAGATTATCTGTAATGCGAGTAAGAGGCGATTCTACAACATCACGTCTACCAACAACAACAATACGAGCACTTCGTGCATCGCGTACAGGAGTGAACTCAGCCTTTTGATCATTAACAAGTTTAGTTTGTCCCTGAACTAACTGACCATTTTCATCAACAACAGTAATACGAACATCTTTTGTTTTGAGCTTATGATTAATCTCATACATTTCATTTTTAGTAAGAGACACCTTTGTTTCTTCGTATTTCACCGTTTCTTTTCGCTGAGCTTGTGCACCTTTACGTCTCATACGCCGCTCAACAGCTTTTAAATAATCAGATTTTTGATATAACCGCGTCAAATTCAAATTAGTATTGAGAGATTTTGAATTTGAATTTTTTATAGTATTACCAAAATTTTGTCCCGAAGCCAATTCAGGTCCACGCTCCCAATTATACGTACCCGAATATTTATAATTTGAATTAACCCAATTAAAAATAGCAATCTTATCAATTGGTATTTTATAATTTAGACTAACTTTTTGCGAAAACTGTTGATTTTGTCCAAAATGCTGAATATTTGACCATACTTCCTCTTTATAATCTTCCCATACATCCTCATCAGATTTATTAATTACCCCCTCGGGTTCATCTATACGAGCATAATTCACAGCATCATACGATAATTTTAAATTTTTTGCTACATTATATTTCACCGCATATGTTCTATTCCAATCAAACCATTTACTTGCTAATACCGGCATATCAATATACGAAACCATGTTTCGGCGCTGTTGTTCTTTATACACTCGTTCCCAATCATTTTTAAACATCACCGACCTTGGCAACAGATAAAAATTAAAATCACGAACCAAACGAATATTACTCTTTTTAAACGGTGTATAATTTTTAGGTCGCATAGTATAATTATAATTCAACCCAAATGCATATTTATGATTATAGTTTTTAATATAATCTACATTTCTCATATACCGTGTGCTATATGCATAATTTGTTGAAATATTACTGATATTAAACGGACCTTGTTTTCCGGATTTATTCGCAATTTTAACATTAGTAAAATTATAACTCATACTTCGCGTATAATCTTCTGTTATGTCAAGAAGAGAATCTCTTTGCGATTCGGTATATAAATTATCTAAAGACTGATCTAATAAAATATCAGGGTTTGTCGGATCGTATTGCGGACGAATAAATATTTCAGACACATCAGCATAAAATGGTATATTTAATCCCCAATCTTCCGGGAAAAACTTATGTAATGAAACATTAGAAGCAACATCATATTGATACAAAGTTTCCATACTCCTATCAAACACCTTTTGATCAATACTACCAAAACCGGGTTTACTCGTTTTTCCAGCCAATGAAAGTGTTGCAAAATCAGCAACATTTACGCGAGCCGATGCTATTGCAGCCCATCCACCTTGTTCGTTAATGTCAGTTAATCGCAACTCATTAAACCACACAATTCCAGATTTCGCGAGACCATCATCCGTAGTATTACGAGATGATTTTTTAGGATTTCGCACACCAAGCATTATTGTACGCACATTACTAATGCTCGGACTACCTTTTACTGTTACTTTATTGTCGCCATGTAAAACAGAATAGGTATGATATAATTCTAAATCAGAAATAATGCCATTATTCATCATCTCATCACGTTCCAATTTTGCATCAGTAAAAACAGACAAATCAATAGACAATTTGTTTTCTTCTGGCCACACCATTAAACGATCATTATGGCTATTATTGTTGTACCCCTGCTCACCCGGAATTTCATGTTCTGTAAATGTAAGCGGTATTTCATATTCATAATAATTATCGGTAAAATCAGAACCTATTCTAATAAAGGCAACTAAATCACCATCATGCACAAAATCCTGTTCATTTATAAGTTTTTCCGCATGAATAAACATCTCCATCCGTCCAAACTGACGTAAATCTTTATTAAAATTTTTATATACAGCTTTAGAATTACCATCATCTAAATCTTCGACTTTACATTCCAAAGCGGATTCATTAAGCTCCTGCATTGAAGTACTCATGGGGTCAACCACACGATCGACACTTGGAGGAAGCACATAATTAATAGGAGTTCTGTTACTATTTTGCTCAATACTTACCACTGACACATCAAATTCAGAATCATTATAAATATCATATTCTCCCGGCTCATACAAAGGTTCGGTATACCGACGCCAACTACTATAAACCATAGAAAATTTAGCAATTCGTAAAATCACCGAATCCTCAAAATCACGTAAAAACATACGCATAAACGGAATATCTCGAAAATCGGAAATATCACCTATACGCTCTTTTTCTTCTGTTGTTATTGGTATTTTAAACTGATACCAGGTTGCAACCTCTTTATTATCAACAACCTCAACAATATCATCAACAATAAAATTTTTCCCGACCTCTAAATCTTGTTTCCTTAAACTAATATGATATTGATAATACGCCTCAGATTCTTGCAAGGTATTATCACCATTTACATCTTCAATATCAGGTTGATACGAAGAAATTCCTTCGGTATTACCTTCCGGTGAATTACCATCAACATTGCTAAAATATTTATATCGCCACACAATATCCTTTTCTATACCTCTATTATTGGTATATGAATAAAAATTATCAGCAGAAGGATCATTCAAAAATTCTTCGTACACCTCCGGATCAACTATTTGTTCAACCTCATCTAAATACTCAGCAAAAAACCGTTGCTCATCATCATCAGATAATCCATCCAGTCCCACATCCTGTATTGAACGATCTATATTATTATTAAATCCCGTTTCTACAATTAAATAATTTGGCACTCTTCCCCATTCTGTTTCATCATATCGTTCTATATTATCAACCAGACCATGCTCTGCCGATTTACGTCCATCACGCAAAACATCTTCAGACATACGCCCCAAATTAATATATAAATCACCACCGGAATGACTATCAGCAGTATCCTCCTCAAACGGATCCATCAACCAAAATTCAATATACTCCACATTGGTTTCTTCAAAATCTGTTGTATTTAACGAAACCATCACCCCACCCCAACGAGATTTCGGATTTTTCAAAGAACCATCAGTATCCAATCCTGATGATATACCAGGAAGCCCCTGTGCATCATAATTATATTGTCCACGCTCATTAGGATAATATGATAAATTTAGCAAAGACATAGGTAAATTATTATACACCTCAACATCTTTGTTTGGGAACAAATCAGTTTCTTGTACAGGACGCGAGAAAGGTTGTTGTTGAACTGTTTTACTAACATCAGAATTATTGGTATAAAATGAACGATTTATGTCGTACCACGAAATATGAGCAGCATTATACCGAAATGCACGGTTATTAACAAATTCACCTTCGGGAAACAAGTCTTTTTGACCTTGTGGAGTACTGGCAATTTTCCAGGAACTTGGTTCACGAAGATAAATACGCCCCTCCGTATTTTCAAAATTATCAAGTTCTACCGCATCCGAAATATATTTTGACTGATCTGGAACTAATTGAGCAAACTCTCCGGATAACTGTACCGAAGACTCTTCTTTAGTTGTTACAAATGGCACATATTTATCAACAAATCTTGTTATACCATAGACATCATCAGAATAAGTAGCATTAAGCCCCCAGATAGTGTTATTTATCGGATAATCATCAAATCCAACTTTTTGAACCATGGGTTGTTCATTTAATCGTAACAATGTAGCACCGAAATTAATATTTTTAGAATACCGATAATCCAAATGTGTTCCCATAAATGTTTTGGTTTTCATAGAAAACAATGGGTTACTTTCAAATTGAATATCAATATTTACATCAGACTGCAACAAGCCCTCATTTATTATTTTAACCGATCCCCCCATATAATCGACCGTATAATCAGAGCCTTCGACTAACTGCCTACCGCCAGCTGTAACCGTTACTGAACCTTCCTGAATTTGGGTAGCATTCAAAAATATTTCAGAACTCACATCAGACTTATAACTCCCCGACAATAAAAATTTATTTTTACTTGCTACCTGACGTGCAGCACTTTGAGTTGAATCATAAAGTTCTGTATACACATATTTTTGAGCAATATCATCATCTCCGATTTTTTCCTCCAGATAACTACCAAAAGGTTCCAATACCGGAAATATAATTATTCCCCGAGATGCATCTATGGTATAGCCATCAATAAAATCAAACAAACCATCAGGATACGGCATATTATCCACCGTGATATTATCTAAATTATACAAAGACAAAAAGTTTTCACCTTTCACATCACCCTCTGTTAAATAAGGAATTGGTGTTCCTGTTCTATCATCTTCATATAAAATATGTAATTCAAAATCATTTTTACTTATTTGGTATCCACCAATAGAATAGACATTTTTCATCATCAAATCCCAATTATTATACGAAGGATTAGATTGAGCACTTTTAAGTTGTTTTACAATCAAAACTTCAGGATGATCTATTCCATCATTTGAAAACTCTCCTACCTGATATATTTCACCTTTATACTCATACTCAAATGACACACCCAAAATTCTGGAAGACTGCACTTGTGAACGTAAAGATATATATCCTAATTTAGTATTCACGTCATACTGGCGTTCATCCAACAATACAGCCTGTTCGACTTTAGCATAATCACGTCCCTGTTCTAACCGCCCTTGCATAAGAGTTGAAATATTACTTATCTCGCGTATCCCCTGCAAATTCTTAATTTCAGTATAAAAATCTCTGTTTTTAGGAGTTTTATATACTTTACCATCAATATCATTAGTATACGAATCACCAATATCAGTTAACGCCAAAATATTACGTGCATTTTCATTTCCGGCAGATGTTTGAGAAACCCACACCTCAACTTTTCGAATAATAATACCAGAAGAGATTTCCGGAGAATTTTCAAAGGCATCTTCATATTGTTCTCTAAAATAATGACTCAGAAAATAATGTTTGTTTTGTTCATAATTATCACTTCGCACCTCAAACTCTTTTTTCTCGGCACCACCTTGTACCGAAACAGAATTATAATCTCCCTGTTGACGTGAGAAAACGCCGGTTACAAATAATTTCCCAAACTGCAATTCTGATTTTACCCCAAATAAACTTTGACTTCCGGTAATTAAAGAACTAGAAAGAGGCATAGAAACATCACCAAACTCAATTTTTTTAATAATCTCATCCTCATCTCCTTCATACTCGAGCTTTATTTCACGTTCAAATTCAAATTGAGCCTCTGTATCATATTTTACCACCAACGACATTTTATCTCCAATACTTCCCGTCACACTCATTTGTATTTTAGTGTCAAATTCCGGTTGCGTACTTCGTTGTTGTTTACGAGTAAAACGGGGATTTCGATTATTTGTATGACGAAAACCAAATGTAAGCTCAGCAGCACCTTGTGGAACAATATCAACTTTATTTTCTTCAAAAAAACCACCTTCAGTATTATCAAAAAAATCTAAATCAGGTTTATAGTCAGATTCATCACCTCGCCTATTTGCTGTTGCTCGTTGATTCCAATATTCTTTTTTTCGTTGTTCTGCCGAAAACTGAAAAAACTCCTGTGGTGTCATTATCTGTGGTGCACCAACCGGTATTTCACCAATCATTTTTTGAGCCACATACTCATCATCATCAGCATTGTATGAAACATCATAATATACCTCCGGAGATGGCTCTAAACGAAAGCCGGTACTTTCCTTCATTTTTTGCTCAAAAGCATTTTCCGATTTTTCGGGAATTGGCATTCGTAAAGGAGGAACTGTCTGGGCACTATCTATAGAATCAAGGGGTGAATCTATAATAAACGCCGTTCCCGATGCTGATGAAACGTACGTTAATAAAATAAATAATGAGATTATCCCACTTACAAAAAATATATGTATCCGCTTAATAAATCTGACCACTCTATATAATCGGTTATTCTCGTTTTAATAAAAAAATAAAATTATAAGCGTTTTAATGCTATTTTTACAATATCTTCAACTGATGTTATACCATCTTCAGCTATAATTTTCTGAATTTGTTTTTCTACTGATTTTTTGGTGAACCCCAACATAATCAATGCTGATAACGCCTCTTCTGCCAAACTATTGTCTTGATGCACAAAAATTTCATCAACAGTTTCATCATTTGATATTTTATCTTGTAAATCAATAATTACCCGTTGAGCAGATTTGGCTCCTATCCCTTTTACACTTTGTATAAGCTTTACATCACCCGACGAAATTGCACGAGCCAACTCATAGGTTTTTAATTTCGATAAAATTACACGTGCCGTATTTGCTCCGATACCAGAAACAGAAATTAACAAACGAAACATTTTTCGTTCTTCTTCTTCGACAAAACCATACATATCATGTACATCTTCACGAATAACTTCATGCACTAATATAGAAATGGTAGAATTTATATGTATTTTCTCACAAGTATGTAAAGAAATATGAATAAAATATCCTAAGCCATTATTGTCAACAATAACATAGGCTGGAGTTACATGTTTTACGGTTCCGGTTATGTACTCAAACATTGTTTTATTTTATTTGATTATGAATTAATTCTTGATTATTCTTTCGTGACTGGTAAATATCACATGCCATAAAAACAGCTTGTTGCAAAGGCTTTTCTGAGGCCTCATTTTTACCTGCAATATTATAAGCAGTTCCGTGCCCAGGCGAAACTCTTACAATTGGTAACCCCGCAGTATAATTTACCGCTGTTTCAAAATCCAATGCTTTAAAAGGAGCCAATACTTGATCATGATACATTCCCAAAACTGCATCAAAAGATTTATACTGAACCGATCCAAAAAAACCATCTGCAGCATATGGCCCTAAAGCCATAATTCCCATATCTCTTGCTTTTGCTATTGTCGGTTTTAGTATTTCTTCATCTTCACTACCTATTACGCCATTATCTCCTGCATGTGGATTTAATCCAAGCACAGCTATACGTGGTTTGCGTATATTAAAATCAATCTGCAATGTTGTTTGTAAAACCTGTAATTTTTCTAAAATATTTTCTTCCGTAATATGCGATGGAACCTCGCTTATAGGTACATGCCCAGCAACAACTCCAACACGCATTAAATCACTAATCAATACCATTAGATATTGTTTCGATTCAAATTCTGATGCAAAAAACTCAGTATGTCCCGGAAAATTAAAACCTGCCTGAGATATTGTATGTTTATTAATAGGTGCGGTAACAATTACGTCAATTTTATTATCTTTTAAATCTGCAACTGCCGCTTGAAGAGCTTCATAAGATGCTTTACCAGCATCCTCTGTTTCTTCGCCTAAATCTACCCGAAAATCTGATCCACCACAATTAATAATATTCACAAATTTTTCCTGTGCATCTTCTGCTGTTTTTATTTGATGAAAATTAAAATTTTGTACTGATGTACGCTTTCTATGAAAAGCTGCTGCTTTTGCTGAACCATACACAATAACTGTTTTATTTTCTAATATCCTATTATCAGCAAATGCTTTCATAATAACCTCATAACTAACACCGTTAATATCACCGTGAGTTATTCCAATCCTAATATTTTTACTCATGTAGTATCTATTTTTATTCTGCGTTAAGCTTTTTAAAATTTGTGACAAATATAAAAAATTGTTTGGAGCATTCTATTGTAATACATGGAATAATTAGAGTTGACATATGAAATTTACTCGTTTCGGGATGAAACTATTGAAAATGGAATTTTTTTTGTATTTCCTGACTCATCAACTATCACCAACATATGTTTCCCGACTGTTGGTGTGTATTCTATTTTATGTTCGTATTGTGTTGACTGAATATAATTTTCATCAACATGCCAGAACAAGGTGGCAGATGAATTTCCGTGCACGGCTTCGAATATTATTTTTGCCTCATATTCATCTGCGGAAATGGGCAATACTATCTCTGCATTATACTCCGGCATAATAACATCTATTAGATCTTCATTTTGACTCACGCAACTGCTATACAATTCGGGTACGGATGTATATGTTGCATTTGTTTTTTTATAAAACCATTCCTGAACCGGCGGTAACACAAACCATGTGGTGTCTTTCATATACTGAACGGGATAACACTGTGCCTGTACCCGAAATGTACGGGTTGAATCTAAAAATATGTTGGTATGATACGGACATGCTATTCCGGAAACACAGGATTGTGGCACAGACATGTCTTTACTCTCACAATATTTTTGTGCTCTGTATCCACTTTTTGTGCACATTGAAATTGATACCATATCATCATGCGGTGACTGAAATCTGGATTGAGTATTCAAAAACGAAAACATTTCAAACAATACGGGAGACGCATATTGCAATCCGGTAAGACCGGGACGTCCTTCTCCTGAAGCATTCCCAACCCACACACCAACCGTATATTCGGGAGTTACGCCAACAGCCCATGCATCACGATGTCCGAAACTGGTACCTGTTTTCCAGGAAATTTTTTGTGTCGAGGCAAAATTACGCCACCCGGTCTCTCCCCACGGACGTTCCAAAGTAGAAAGTGTGGAAAGACATTCATACACAGCTCCAGGAGAAAATAAGGAATGAGAAATATAGTTATCTTGCATCGATTCCTTACGCACATATTGTAATGCAGTATGTTCAAACGGCATCTTTCGATTATGTTGCATAAGCGATTTTCCAAGATACGTATACGCCGTAACAACATCCCACAAGGTTACTTCTGCTCCTCCCAAAATTAATGACAAACCATAATCATGAGGATGACGGGTAAGAGTAGAAAACTGTAATTTTTCGAGAATATGATAAAATTTTTCTATGCCATATTCCTGCAACATTCGAACTGCCGGAATATTAAGTGAATGTGCCAAAGCCTCGGAAGCAGGAACCGCTCCTGCATAATTTTTTTCAAAATTCTCGGGACTGTATCCGCCAATAGTTGTGGGAATATCTGCGACAAGTTGGTGCGGCAACAATTCTCCATCGGAAATCATAGCGGTATACAAAAAAGGTTTTAGAATACTTCCCGAACTTCGGGGGGCAGAAATAATATCAACAAACTTATCATTATCACCATTCGCAAGCGAAACATTTCCTACATAGGCAAGAACTTCACCACTATACGTATCTGTTACCAATACCGCAAGGTTGGAAATATGATTGGACTGGTGATACACATTAACATATCGTTGTGCCGTCTGCTCTGCAAATTGCTGAAGAGAAGATTGAATAGTTGAACGAATACGCGTTCCTGCATAGCCGTCCTTTTTTGCTCGTTGAAGCATATGCGAAGCATGTTGTGGAATTGCATACGGCTTATCAGGTAAGGGCTCCTGCATAGCCAAATCGCAGCTTAACGAATCTATTACATTTTTTTCGTATAGTTTTGTAAGTAAAAAATTACGTTTATACAATAACTGTTCTCTGTTTTTTCCCGGATGTACCAAAGACGGGGCATTGGGCAAAACCGCCAAAGCACACGCTTCGCCCCACGACAATAAAGAAGCATCCCGATTATAATATCGCCATGACGCAGCTTCTATTCCCACCACATTTCCTCCAAAAGGTGCATGCGACAAATATATGCGAAGAATATCTTCTTTGGAATATTGCAACTCCAATCGCAATGCCAGTATCATTTCATACAATTTAGTGAGAACCGATCGGGACGAATGATTACACGCCATACGAATAACCTGCATTGAAATGGTACTTCCACCACTCACTATCCGTCCGTCAGAAATATTCTGCCAAAACGCGCGTGCCAAAGACACAGGATTTATTCCGGGATGATAATAAAAATATTCATCTTCGAAAAATCGGATTGCTGTACGAATTTTATAGGGAACTGTATCAGATTCCGGAAACCGCCATTGCTCATCAGATGAAATTGAAGCAGACAGTAATCTGTTCTGCGAATCAATCAAAACGGTCGCATAATCATGTTGAAATAAAGGTGACGGCAAACAGAACACAAACCAAGCAGCACAAGCAGAAAACAATACAATACTGATTTTTTTGCCTGTTCGGAATCCGCTCACTTTGTGAACAATACGCTTAAATACATCTCCCATGCACATACCCCACTTCATAGTTAGTTTTTCGCAAAAAACATGTTTTATAAAATTTCTCGTGCGAAAACTTCAACATCGAGAATTCACATCTCTATGAGAAATTTTCGCACAGAAACGTAATTATTTTGTTACTTCAACCCAATACCCCGGGATTTTAGCATACACAGTATTATCATACATAGGCTGACAATACAGGTTTGGCATATAAAACTTGCCGGTATAAGCTGCATGTAATAAAATACGGAATGTTTTTTTCTGACCACGACGCAAATCAAAATATGAATATACTCTATCATCTCTTATGTCCTGATATTCGGGCGAATCAGCCTGAACAGTCGTTTGAACTAAATCCATACGAGTATTCATTATTTCCCAACCAGACGGAAATAATTGTTCCAATGCTATATCAGTATAATCATTTTTCATTCCCGGATGCCGCACCGTAACTTCTGCATAAAAATCCGTACCCTGCTTCATATTTTTTTGATTAATCGGATTGCCCTTCATATCAAAATACGCAACCGTCATATTCAAATCGCTAAACTCAGCAGACTCATCCGACATCATAGGAACACCTTCGAGATACACATTTACAAATTGCGACACCTCCGACGTATTAGTTACCTGAACTGTATATGTTTTTGTCTGTGAAAAATCCAATTCTGTTTGATAAACCGGCTTTTCAGTATTAACCGACAATTCTTTTCCCGACAATACAATATCTGCTTTCAGATTATCTTTCGAACCGACTTGTTCCATAAATTGCGACATGGCCAATAATGCATATGCCGTAGTTTGTGTGCTCATCCAGGTATCTTCTGATAATTTATCAGCAAGTTCGTTAGCAAATGTATGAGCCACATCAAGTTCGCCCAACAGTACCAATGTTTCGAGAATCATTGCTTTATCACGCGTACGACTTCCATATGTATAGGCATAGTGAGACTGTTTTGTTTCAGTATCATCAATCTTTGCAATAATCTCACGGGCAACCTTATCTTTACCCGACTGAGCATACGCAGCAGCCAAACGCCAGAGTGCAAGATTTGAAATACCGTCACTTTCCCGCATTCTGTTCATTGCACTTCGTGCCGGTTTTTGAGCCAGTGCCAGAGTATACAAACGATACGCCTGGGTAACATCATTATTATGATAACTCTGATCCCCCACTCGCCATGAATTAGCCTGACGAGTTTGGTATGCAATCAAATTGTCCAAAAGTGAGGACGGAATCGTATACCCTTTATTTTTCGCCGCAATTAAGAAATGACCGGCATAATTTGTTCCCCATTCCGTCACATAATTTCCGCCCGGCCAATAACTAAAACCACCTCCTGATAATTGAAACTTACGCAATCGTTCAATTCCTTCACGCACATTATAGGAAACCTCCTCTTGTTGCGAATCAGAAAGATTAACCACAGAAGACAAAAACAATTGTGGAAAAATCCCCGAAGTAGTCTGTTCAATACAACCATGCGGATATTTTATTAAAAATTGTAAGCGTTTTTGCAAATCAATTGGTTTAATAATCGACAACTCAATAGCACCGGCATTCGTACCGCTAATACCAAAAGCTTTCACTTCTTGTTTCCACGTATCACCGGGTTTTACCAGTGTTTGAATAACCCGGGATGTAACCGGATTTGGCATACGCACCTCCAAATGAGTTTCCGAAGTTGCCTTTTCTTTTCCCGAAGTTGCCACAACATCAATTTTCCCTTTACCCACAACATCATGCACTTTCACCTCAAACTGCACCACTTTTTCTCCCGGAGTATCAAATGTAACCATATGCTTTTCTGCACCTATAACCGAAAAATGCGTATCCGTTTTCAAAGAAACAGATACCTGCGACACCTTATCATTCATTGCAAAAACCGTTACCGGAATAGAAATCGTTTCGGTAGGACTAACCAATCGGGGAATTGTCGGCAATACCATTAATGATTTACGAACAGGAACCGTTTTTTCGGCTGAACCATACGCACCATCTTCTCCGGCAACAACCATACAACGAACCGAACCAACATAATTGGGCATAGTAAAATTATGCGTATTTGTTTTATTTTCATCTAACTCAAACGGACCTAAAACCATCACAACAGGTTTAAATCTATTTGTTTCACTCCCGTCTTTTTTCTCCAAAAACTCATCTCCTCCCAATTGCAACAAGCCGGCAAGTGTGCCTTCAAAAGCTCCCGACACATACTTATACATATCCCATGTACGCACCCCGAGTGCTTCTTTCGAATAAAAAGTATACCATGGATTTGGCGTTTTAAACCGGGTTAAATCAAGCAAACCATCATCAACAATAGCAATTGTATACGTCATGTTCTTACCCGATTTTTCAGACACCTGCACCGAAAAATCCTGTTCTGGTTGCAATTCATCCTTCATACTAATTTCGGGAGTAACATGCGTTTGCGAATCTTCCACACGCACATTCTCAATTCCGTACATACGAATAGGTAACTGGTTTTCCGACTGATTATGCGGTTGTATATACGAAATATGAATAAAAGCATTAGGTGACATTTCAGAACTTGCTTCGATAGTAAACGATTGCGACTCCTTCGTATCAACCCAAAGTGTTTGCAAGACCTTGCTCCCGTTTTCAATAGAAACCAAAGCACGACCGGTTTTAATTTCAGGAAGCTGTATCGAAATAAGTTCCCCTACCTCATACGATTCCTTGTCAACCGAAAACTGCAACATCTCTGCACCACCCGGATTTTCACTTCCGGCGTTACTCCACCAACCTTTGTATGTAGTATAAAACGTTTCACCCGCACGATGGCCACTCTCCACATCAGTTATCTGAATAAACTTCCGTCCCCACGATTCAACATCAAGATTCATGTCAAACATCAATTTACCATCCTTTACTTCAGCTGTTTCGGTAAGTAATAAATTCCGATACCGATTAGAAATATAATTAGCAAGATTATCCTCCTCAGACTTATCCCACCAGTATCTCCAATATATCGAAAACACTTCTATTTTGACCGTTCCATTCATCGGTTTACCAAACTGATCTACCAATGCAATAGGAACAATATTGCTTTCATTCGAATACAAGGCATTATTCCAACCCGAACCTTCCGGCATTTTCAGCCCCACATATGATGTGTATGGTGAATATTTCACGACAAACCTATCAGTACTAAAATCACCTCCGGCATCATACGCACGGGTTTTCAATTGCACATTTACCATACCGGGAGCATTATTCGTTTCCTGAAAGGCAAGATTAACCGAGGTATGCCCTTTTTGATTTACCCGTCCCGAAAACAAAGAATATTCTTGTGAATTAAATTCTGCCGCAGGATTATCAAACACATAGCCGTCATACCCCTTAAAAGAAGTGCGAGCAGCACGCATTGTTGCATCAATAGTTACCTTAGCATTTTGTGCCGGTGCTCCATGTAACCAATCTACTTGTAAATTAACCGTTTTACTTTCACGAGCCGGAATAATTTCATCAGATGAAATATCATATACAATCTTCATACGATTCGGCTTAACAGTCTCTATTTTAAGCGATTTCGAAAACTCAGAACCACCAACTTTCACTTTCGCATTCCATGTTCCCGTAGGATCATCTTCATCGGTATCAATAAAAAAAGTATAAAAACCATTCAGATTTTTCGATTTCACAATTCGTTCTGCCAACTGATTTTCAGGCGTATACAATTCAAAAACCACCGGATGGTTTGGCGGCAAGGTGTTATTTTTATCTTCCAGAATAAAAGTCACAAACAACGAATCACCGGGACGCCATACGCCGCGTTCACCATAAATAAATCCTTTAATTCCTTTATTCAATTCCTGTCCCTGAACATTAAACATACTCAAAGATAAAGAAGACGCATTATCGAGACGCAAATACCCACGCTGTTCACCTTTTTTGGCAATAAGAATAAATGGTTTATTCTGCGTTTGAATTACCGCCATACCTTCCGCATTTGTTTCCGAAGAAGCAAGCGGTTGATTCTGGTAATTACGCAATTCTATTTCTATACCGGATAAAGGTTCGGCAGTCCGTAAGTCAGTTACAACCACATGATACGCACCATTACTTCCGGTTTTTGCAATAATTCCAAAATCCGATGCCAACACATTACGAGAAACAGAATGATTATTTCGCATATAATATGAAGGTTTACATGGATTGTTTCGGTCTCTCCACGAATAATGTCTTCCATAATTTCCATGATGATACGAATATCCCGAAGATGGTCCGTCAAAGTCAGCATTTTCATCAAGAGACTCTTCATAATACTCCTCATCTTCAGTTTCCGATTCACTACAAGCATACAATGAATGTTTTTTCGAAAATCCGATATGCACCTGATATATAGCACCCGGTTGGGTTTGTATTAAATGAGACAAATCCAGATAAAACGTATTCCATTCGGCATAATCAATTGATTTATCAGAAGTCAACGGCACCTCATTATGATACACAACACGTCCCACACGAGCGATTTCACGATTACCGTCAAATTGATTAACCTGCAAAAATTGTGTAATATTATTTTCGAAAATCTGAATAATTTTAACATCTACTGCTGATAAACTTACCGCTTTGAACGGAAACATAATTCCATCTGTATTCGGAATTATTATCCCATCCCCCACTAATTCCACTTGTGGTTTATGACTCACAAATTCCGTTTTATGTTCATACCGTTTTGCTAATTTTTTTCCCTTACTATTTTGTAAAGATTCCATTACCTCAAGAGTAACCTCACCTTGCAACGATTGTGTCGGGTACATTTTTGCCACACTACCATCCACAACAAGTTTAAAATTAGACTTCGACAAAGCAAAGAAATCTTTATGACTTACCTGATTAGGATTAAGAGGATCTGAAAAAAACACCGTAAGCAATGTGTTTGGATTAGTCTGCGAAGCAACGCGTACAACCGAGAAATCATCAATTGCCGGAATAGTTACTCTGAATGTTTTAGTTTCCTCCGCACCAAAGACCGTTCCATCACATTCCAAAGAAATAGTATACTCCTCCGTATTTCGCGGAACACTATCAAGCGAAAACCGAAACAACTTCCCGTCCTCGCTGGTAATACTAACCGCAGCTTTTCCACCCGGCACAGAAACCGAAAGACTTTGCTCAAACACATCAACGGGAACATAATCTGCAGTTTGAAAAATTCCATGCACTTTTTGCAGTGAATAATCCTCAGCACTATACGATTCAAAACCGGCAAATTCAAACTCCATATCCTGATGCATTACTTGAAACCGAAATTGCAATTCAGATAAATTATCCGGCACTTCAAT
Organism: Bacteroidales bacterium; assembly: GCA_046482735.1. Lineage (GTDB taxonomy): Bacteria > Bacteroidota > Bacteroidia > Bacteroidales > UBA1715 > JAQICB01. Next base: position 25,396 of record JAWOEL010000099.1, read on the forward strand.
CAATTTATCAACATCACAAGTAACCGTATAAATTGCACCTGAGGGTAATAATTCTTCCGGAACAAAAGCTATTGTTTGTGCATCCTTCCACACTGCTTTTCCATCAATTGACGGACTGCATGAAAAAGGATTTGTATCCAATTCCTCCCCCACGGTTACGTTATCAAACTCTTGTACAAATCGCACTTCAATTGACGATTGATTGGAAACAACACCCGAAGTGAACGAAATCACATACGAAGAAAAAGCCGGATCGACCTGTATCGGAACCAATGTTTCAGGCGATTCCGAACAAGAATTAAACTGAATAAAACATACTGCAAAAACAACTATTTTCGCAAACCGAGAGAGAGAATTAATACATTTCATTATGGTTATTTTTTAATTACTGAGTAAAAATACTATTATTTCACATAATTAATACATAGAGCAGATTTTTTTTTATTCACAAAATACTGTGAATAATTTTTGTATGATTCTTTCCCTTCACTTTTTTTCAAACATTAAGTTAATACACGACAGCAATACCCAGCTACTCATACACTCTTATTATCTCAACATGTATTCACTCATATTGGTGACTAAAAAATAATTGTATATTATCTGTTTATTTCTAAAATATGTGTATATTTATAGAATTATTAAAAACAAATGAGTATACACACATGCAAGAATCAATTTTTTCAGATCCATCAGTAATATGGATGATTGCAGGTATTATTGGTTTACTACTTGAATTTATATTTCCCGGGCTCATTATTATTTTTTTTGGACTTGGAGCATTAGCTACAGCATTTATATTACTTTTTACAGATATTTCACTCACTATACAATTAGCTGTTTTTTTACTTGTATCAGTATCTACATTACTTATTTTACGGAGATCGCTCCATCAAAAATTTTTCAGTGAAGATGTTGGAACCAAAGATGAATTAGAAGATGAATTTATTGGAAAAACAGCAACTGCTCTCACTGATTTTAACAAAAACAGAGGAAAAATAGAATTTAAAGGTGCCGCATGGAATGCCGTATCAACAGAAAATATTCACAAAGACGATTTGGTAACAATTATCAAAAAAGATAGTATAACATTAACAGTAATACCTTTACAATAACACATTATGGAAACATTCAATACCCCCAGCATTTTTCTTATTGGTTTTTTAGTTTTATGTTTTTTTATATTCATAAACTCTATAAAAGTTGTACCACAACGACAAGCATACATTATCGAACGACTAGGACGCTATCATTCTACATTGCTTGCAGGGTTTAAAATTATAATCCCCTTTATTGATAAAGTGGCTTATAAACATACATTAAAAGAACAAGCTATTGATGTAGCTTCGCAAACCTGTATTACCAGAGATAACATTTCAGTAGAAGTTGACGGAATCTTATATCTACAAGTTGTTGATGCAAAAAAAGCATCGTACGGCATAGATAACTATGTGTTTGCAGCTATACAACTAGCTCAAACAACCATGCGAAGTGTAATAGGAAAACTGGAACTGGACAAAACATTTGAAGAACGTGATTCTATAAACTCGGTAATTGTTGAAGCTGTAGACAAAGCAAGTGACCCATGGGGTGTGAAAGTTTCACGCTACGAAGTGAAAAACATTGCTCCTCCACAAAGCATAAAAGATGCTATGGAAAAACAAATGCGTGCTGAACGGGAAAAGCGAGCAAAAATTGCAGAATCTGAAGGTGTAAAGCAGTCAAAAATAAATGTTGCCGATGCCGACAAGCAAGAACTTATAGCCCGTTCCGAAGGAGAAAAACAACGCAGAATAAACGAGGCTGTTGGTCGTGCTTCTGAAATTGAAGCTGTGGCTGAAGCTACAGCAAACGGGCTTAAAAAAATAGCTGAAGTTATTGGAAACGAAAATGGTATTGATGCGGTTAATTTACGCATTGCCGAACAATATTTACAGGAATTCGGCAAATTGGCACAAACAAATAATACTATGATTATCCCTCAAAACATGAACGACGTTAGCAGCATGCTAGCTACTGCCATGTCGGTTATTGATCATGCTAAAAAAGATGGTGAATAATAATTCATACTTATCTTATACATTCAACAGAAAAATTTCTCAATTAGATAGAAATAATCAGCTTAACAAATCCGGGCGAATATTTTGAGTGCGTTCCAATGATTGATCCAATTGCCATTTTTCTATTTCTTTTGTATTGCCAGACAATAATATTTTGGGAACGCTCCAACCATTATAGACCTCCGGGCGAGTATACACGGGTGGCGACAATAAATTATCCTGAAAAGAATCACTTAATGCAGAGCTAATATCAGACATAGCACCTGGTACCAACCGAACAATTGCATCTGTAACTACCGCAGCCGCCAATTCTCCTCCGGTAATTACATAATCTCCTATTGAATATTCTTTTGTAACAAGGTGCTCACGTATTCGCGAATCTATACCTTTATAATGACCACAAATAATAATAATATTTTTATATAATGAGAGTTGATTTGCATCAGATTGTTTAAAAGTAGGTGCATCTGGAGTCATATATATTATCTCATCATATGTCCTCTCTTTCTGAAGATGTTGTATACATCTATGGATAGGTTCAACCTGAAGAACCATACCTGCACCGCCCCCAAACATATAATCATCTACTCGTTTATGTTTGTTTGTAGCATACTCTCTTACATCATGCACAACAATTTCAACAACATTTTTATCTTGTGCTCTTTTAATAATTGATGTATTAAACGGACTTACCAATAAATCAGGCAATACTGTTAAAATATCTATTCGCATATCTGTATTTATTACAAAAAAAACGGTCTTTTCTTTGTGCAAAAAGACCGTTTAATCATTAAATCTCTATACCTATTTTGCTTCTACAGTCCCCATTATTCTAAGAACTACAGGAGAATTTACCGCATTTGAACTAACCGTAATCGACTTATTAAAACGTCCAATTCGATTAGTATTGTATTTTACATCTATCACTCCAGATTCTCCGGGTTGAATAGGTTTTCGTGGCCATTTAGGAACCGTACAACCACATGAAGACCGCACATTACTCAAAATAATTGGATTGTCACCTTCGTTAACAAAAGTAAACTGACATGTGCCATCACCTCCTTGCGATAATGTTTTAAAATCATGCATTGTTTTATCAAACTTAATTGAATCTTGTTTTTCTTGTGCAACCATTGAAAGAGTACCAAGACTAATACTTAAAAATAAAAAAATATTTTTTTTCATACTACTAAATTTTTTATATTAATAAACAGAATTTTATATACAAAATGATATACAAACTTACAGTTTTTTTTACTACTGTAACATAAAATATGCCAAAATTACACAAACAAGTAATGAAGGCAACATATTTATAATTGGTATTTTCACAATTTTCAACATAGAAAGACCTAAGCCTAATAACAAAATACCACCAACTGCAGACAATTCTGTAATAACAGCATCACCAAAAAAAGACTGAATATAAACAGCCATAAAAGATATTCCACCTTGAAACAACACTAATGGTATAACCGAAAACAATACTCCTATACCCATACTCGCCGCAAAAGCAATAGAGGCAAAACCATCAAGAACAGATTTTGCAAGCAATAAATTTGGTTCTTCTCCCAACCCATCTTGTAAAGCACCCAAAATTGCCATAGACCCCATACAAAAAATCAAAAAAGAAGATACTACCCCATCAATAAATCGTTGTGATTGTTCGCTTTCAGCGACATCATTCGTTTTAACATACAAGATTTTACGCAACAATCTCATACCTGCCGAACCACCTTTCCCATACATATGAGAACCTAAATTTTGCATATAAGTATCAATATTCATCAACTGTCCAATAATAGACCCAACGACTAAACTCAAAATCATACACAGAATACAATTCGTTTCTAAAGCCATTTTTATACCTAAAAATATTGTAAACAAACCTATAGCCTGAAAAACTATTTTCGTAATTTTTTCGGGCAATTTTGTATGAATTATAAGACCAATACTACTACCAACAATAATAGCACCGGCATTAATAAGTGTTCCTGTCATACTATATTATTTTTTTACAACTGTAGCTTCCATATCATACATATCTGCACCGGTAATCTCCACAGTATATATCTCACCAACACGTAAAGAATCATTATTTACAAAAACCTCACCATCAACCTCATACGAATCATACTGCGTTCTCCCCACTACTCCGGAGCCCTGATGTCGATCGATAATAACATCACATTGTTTTCCAATATTTTTCATATTTTTTTGATATGAAATATCTTGTTGTATATCCATAATAATATCGGCACGTTGCTGTTTTACGGATTCCGGAATATCATCGGTGTACATTTTTTCGGCATACGTACCATCTTCATGCGAGTAAGTAAACACCCCTAATCTATCAAACTTCACATCTTTCACAAATTGCACTAAATCCGCAAAATCCTCATCAGTTTCACCGGGATGTCCAACCATTAATGTAGTACGCAACGAAATATCAGGGACAAGTCGGTATATAGTTTCGAGAAGCTTTAATGTCTTTTCTTTGGTAAAACCACGTCGCATACGAGACAATACCGTATCTGAAATATGTTGAAGAGGCATATCTAAATAGTGACATATTTTAGAAGATGTTTGTATTCTTTTCAATATTTCTATTGGGAAATTGTTTGGATATAAATAATGCAAACGAATCCATTGAATACCTTCTATCGCTTCTAATTTTTCTAATAAAGTATCTAGTGCCGATGTTCCATATAAGTCATATCCATAGTAGGAAACATCTTGCGAAATAACGCATAATTCCTTAACACCCTGTGATGCTAAAAATTGTGCTTCTGCAATAATATCTTCTATAGGAACAGAAATATGCTCTCCGCGAATAGCAGGAATAGCACAAAACGAACAACTTCTGTTGCACCCTTCAGCTATTTTTAAATATGCCATATGCGGCGGTGTTGAAACAATTCGTTCATTATATAATTCCTTTTTTTCCGGAACTTGCAACACACCAAGCACATCCATTATATTACGCACACCAAAAAACACATCTACTTCGGGTATTTCTTGTTGCAATTGTTCTCCATACCGTTGAGACAAACAACCAATAACAAATACCTGCTTAATTAGTCCGGCCTTTTTAGCCTCAGCTGCATTTAAAATCACTGAAACCGACTCTTCTTTTGCATCATGAATAAAACCACACGTGTTTATAATAACAATATCGGAAAACTCTTCGCTGTCAAATAATATAGTGTATCCTGCCGATGCAAACTGACGTGCAATGTGTTCTGAATCTACAATATTTTTAGAACACCCTAATGTTATAAATGTAATTTGTTGTGCCATTATTATATTTTCAACAAATATAGAGATAACACACTATTTAAACGATATTTTCACAGAGATTTTATATATTTATGCCCAAATAAAACTAATATATGAGCCAAACCTTGATAGTGCATACAAAATTGCACACAGTGCAATGAATATATTGAATTGTATAAGCACACAGAATATCATGATGAGGCAAATAATATAAGCTTTAAAAATAATGACTATAAATATGAAAAATTCAGCTACACTATATCAGGTAATAATATGCATATGTATAAGTATGCCACTCACCTCTTTGGGACAGAAAGATCTTTCACCCATAGCACATTATACATTTAATAAAACAACAAAAAATCAAATACAAGACACTTTTAATTTAAAAGGGAATAAATCACCCGAATATATTTTTGACTCCACAATTCACAAAACAGTTTTACACTTTTCGGGTACAGAATTTTTCAACACTCATATACCTTTAGGCATTTCCAAACAACCACACATTACAATTATTGCACGCATACATCCTCAATCAAAAGGGTTTTTACTGAATTCGCAAAGCACATCGCAACTAATGCCCACACAAAATATGCTGATTCAAAATAATATTTTATCGGTACAAAACCTCGCTAATAAAAAAGGCAGCCCCATTGTAACACTCCCCTCCCAATCAAACACATACAAATATGTCAGTATTGCTTTTAATCAGACAGACTCTCTCATACAATTATGCAACAATAATACCTGCACACAAGTTTCATGGCAAAATTTTCCAGACAAAGATGCTGTATTATATATTGGAAAAGGGCATTCTCAAAGCACAAACTTCAACGGGTATATTGATGAAATTATAATATACAACACCATCCTTTCTCCGGAGAAAATTAATGAAATTATTGCTCAAAAATCATCTTCAGAGGAATCAACCATACCATATAAAAAAATCGGAATTGGTTTAATGATACTATATGCTTGTATAGTTCTTTTTATGATATATAAGCTTGTTTTTAAACGCACATGGTTTAAACCTATACACACAAAAACTCCTGAAACTGAAAACGAAACTGAAACTGAAAACGAAGAAATCGGGGTTATGAATAACAAAAAAACCTGGGACACATTATACACAATATGGGGCGAATGGCACTATTCATATGTTAATGAATATGATGAGGAAATACGTATTCCACCTAACTACTCTTCAATTAAAAAAGCATTACAAACATTTAAACATATACAAGAAGCAGAATTATACGACAATCAAATAGTTGATTTTATAAACAAACTTGGTAGCATTATAAACACAGAAGTAAAACGAAAATTTCACGGTTCATGGCTCATCATAATTGCTTCTTTTATTTTACCAATAGGATATATTTTGGTTAACTATAATCACATTGAAGAAATAGTACCTACTATTCTGTTATTATTTATTCCGGGTTTTGTGTATTTTATTTCATGTTTAACACCAAAATTTGTAATCCGAAAACGTTCTCAAAAACAAGAATCAAAAGGTTTTGTATACAAAATTCAGCATTTTTTTTACACAAGCATACAATCTGCAAAAAATGAAATAATTTCAAATTCTAAAACAAAAATTCATGCTTTTTTAAAAATCATAATTATCATAATTTCTATAGCATTAACACTAGTGCTTTCACTTATAATAGCACTGCTAGCAGCGGGCATCAATTTTTTTAGAAATTTTGTTTTTTATAAATAATTCTCGCACAAACCACGAAATAAATATATCAATATATTCAATTTTTTATGGCAAATAATAAAATCTATGTAAGTTTGCAAAAAATAAATTTATATGGAATTATTCGGAAAAATTATTGAAGTACTCCCTTTACAAACAGGTGAAGGACGAAACGGACCTTGGAAAAAACAAGACTTTATAATAGAAACATCTGGACAATACCCAAAAAAAGTATGCATAAGCATGTGGGGCGACAAAATAGACAACGCAACAATCCAGCAAGGTAATGAAATAAAAGCATCAATTAATATTGAAAGCAGGGAATTCAATGGGAAATGGTACACAGACGTGAAAGCCTGGAAAATTGAAACAGAATCACAAACTCAACCGAGTTCCCCACAGCAAGGTTTTCCACCACCTCCTCCACCAGAAGAAGATGACAATCTCAACACTCCATTTCCACCGGATGAGGCTCCTTTACCGTTTTAGTTTTAACAAGAACTGGTTATATTATGTATAATGTATCCCCTCACACACAGGGGATATCAAAATAATTAGTATCTATAACAAGCCTAAAACACCCAAACTAATTTCGCATACACTATTTCGCATATACGGTAATAATATCAGCAAGCGATGTAGTATATGCCGGTGATAAATGCTCTTGTTTCATTTTCCACATTTTCCCCTCACTTTGAGTGGCAAGCCTTACAGCTGATTTCCCTATAGATTTATTAATATCATCCATACTTTTCATAAGAGCTATATGTTTAGGGTTTTGTGTTTCAAACAAAGACAACTGACGTGCAGAATCTGAAATAATATCGAGCAATACCACACCTGCTTTTTTATAATCATACCCCTTTCTGAAAATTTGCTGAACACCTATACGAGCATAATGTACAATATCAATAGTAGAATTTGTTGCAAACGGCACTTGTACAACAACCGATTGCGAATATTGCGGTTTTTCAGTATTATGATAATTTGTATACATAAACACCAATAAAGCAGAACAACAAGACTGCTGTTTTCGCAACTTCTCTGCAGCTACTGCAGCAAAAGTACTTACCCGTTCCAGGATATCACTATATAAAGTATAATCTTTTTCAAATGTACGAGTAACAGCTATACGTTTATGTCCTGCCACATCAGTTTCTAAAGTAAAACAACGTTCTCCCGACAATTCTTTTTTTATCCGTACCCCATTTACAGACATATTTTTTTTAATCCACGAATCAGACAATGTTGTAAAATCAAAAGCCTTCTGTACATCTACAGATTTCAACATCCGTGCAAATCTTCTACCAATCCCCCACACATCAGCTACCGGAAACCACTTTAAAGCTTTCTGTTTTTTTTCTTCAGAATCTATACAATATACACCTCCTGTTTGTGCATAATACTTTTTTGCAATAGCATTAGCAGTTTTTGCTAAGGTTTTCGTATCGGCAAAACCAATAGAAACTGGTATACCCGTAGATTTCAAAATATCAGCACGCATACGCACACCATATTTTTGCAAATCGACATACGAATGACCATCAAACAATACAAAAGCCTCATCAATACTATACACTTCACTTTGCGGAGCGTATGACATTATTATATTCATCACCCTGTTACTCATATCACCATATAAGGCAAAATTAGCAGAAAAAACCTTAACAGAATATTGTGCAAAAACATGAGCATACTTAAATGCCGGAGCTCCCATAGGTATATCTAAAGCTTTTGCCTCGTTGCTTCTGGCAATAACACACCCATCATTATTTGACAACACCACAACCGGTATATTCTGCAAATCAGGACGAAACACCCGTTCACAGGAAACATAAAAATTATTACAATCAATTAATGCAAACATTTAAAAAGATTTAATAACATGCACAACAATTCCCCACACTATAAAATCATTATCTTCTGTTACTTGTAATGGTTTAAATTTAGAATTTGCAGGCACTAAAAAAAAACCTCCCTCTCTCATTTCAATTTGTTTTACGGTAAATTCACCATCTATAAAACAAACAGCAATTTTTCCATTTTGCGGTTCAAGACTTTTATCAATAATCAGTAAATCACCATCATGAATACCAACATCCTGCATAGAATCTCCACTCACACGTCCAAAAAATGTAGCTGAAGGATTTTTGATAAACTCTTTGTTTAAATCTATAGAACGAGCTACAAAATCTTCAGCAGGAGAAGGAAAACCAGCACGAATTTCCCCATCAAAATAAGGAATATCTTGTGAAGAATCAAAAGAAGCAGAATATATTTTAACGTAATCAGTCATGTTTTTTATATGTTAAAATTTCATGTATCTTATAATATAAAATCACTCCGGCAAATATGCTGGTTATAGCATTAGCTAATATCATTGGTACGTTTTCAAGAAAAACTCCATATATTAACCACGAAATAACCCCACTTATAAAAATAATATACATATGTAAAGAAATACTATACGTATCTTTTGTCTTAATAACTTTTATTGCCTGCGGCAGAAACGAAATTGTTGTTAACATTGCCGCAATATACCCTACTGTTTCCATATATTTTTTGTTACAAAATTACTATTCTATTTATCATTATAAGATAAATTACAAAAAAGAATATTAACACCACATATTTTTTTTACATTTACGCCAATAAAAATGTAATAATAAAACATGTCATTTTTTTCAAAACAAGGTATACAAGCTCTATCGCAAAGAATTTATTCATTTTTACAATTTCGCAATAAACCTTGGTACAATAAAACACTGCGCATAATAGCTTTGCTTATATGCACACCTATACTATATCTGGTACTGGTATACACAAATCCGGCACACATATTTGGCTATATGCCTTCTTTGGAAGAAATACAAAACCCACAACAAGATATTGCATCAGAAATATATACCTCAGACGGACATTTGCTCGGCAAATTTTTTTTAAAAAACAGAAGTATTGCACAATACAAAGACATACCGGAAACACTGATTCAAACACTTATAGCAACAGAAGATGCACGGTTTTATTTACACGACGGGGTTGATTTTAAATCTATGCCCCAACTTATTCTGGATGCTCTAAAAGGACACCCCAGAGGTGGTAGCACAATCACCCAACAACTCATTAAAAATTTATACAACACTCGTTCAAAAAGCAACGGAATTTTTGATTCCATTCCTTATATTCGTATGCTAATAATAAAAACAAAAGAATGGATAAGTGCTCTCACATTTGAGAAACACTACACAAAAAAAGAAATACTTGCACTATACTTAAATACAGTTGATTACGGAAGTCATTCGTTTGGCATACGAACAGCAAGCCGCACTTTTTTCAACAAAACACCCCAAGAACTCAACAAACCAGAATGTGCTCTTTTAATAGGTATTTTAAATGCTCCTTCAGCATATAGCCCAATACAAAACCCTAAACAAGCTCTTAAACGACGCAACATTATTCTTAAAATAATGAAACGCGATCATATAATTTCTAATAAAGAATACACACAATTTATAAGTCAGCCTATACAACTCAAATACAACATTAAGAAAACTTACGAGAAAACAGCAAATTACTTTCGTCAAGCTGCTCTGAAAGAAATAGTGCCATGGTTACAATCGCACGATTATAACATATATACCGATGGATTAAAAATACACACAAGTCTTAATTACACGCTACAACAATATGCTGAAAATGCAGTAAAAAAACACGTAAAACAATTACAAAAAAAATTCGATATTCACTGGAAAGATGCAGAACCATGGGAAAATAATCCTGATTTTATAAACAAAGTCATAAAACGGACATCTTATTATAAAAAACTCACCCAACAATATACCAACAAAGACTCTATAAATTATTACATCCACAAAAAAGAACCACGTACCTTATTTTCATGGAATGGTACCATAGACACTGTTATAAGTTTATATGATGCCACCGCATATACAAAAAAACTACTTCACTCTGCTTTTATAGCACTTGATCCTCATTCGGGTGGCATTTTAGCATATGTTGGGGGAATAAATCATACACACTTCAAATTCGACAACTGCACATCACAACGACAACCCGGATCCACATTTAAAGCATTTGTATATGGTGCAGCTCTAGAAAATGGCTGGTCTCCGTGCGACAGTATTCAAGATTCTCTTTTTTCGGTACACTATACAGAAAAAGGCATACACAAAACATGGACACCTCACAATGCAAATTGGGAATACTTAGATACAAATATAACACTCAAGCATGGTTTTGCTCGTTCTCTCAATACTGTTACTGTTCGGCTTGCAGACTCACTCGGTATTGAAAAAATAATTGCTTTTGCTCACAAATTAGGTATCAATTCTGATTTAGATACAGTACCATCGGTATGTTTAGGAACCAGTGAAGTAAACATTCAAGAACTAACTGCTGCTTATTGCCCTCTAATAAACAATGGCTATAAAATATCTCCTTACTTTGTCACACACATAGAAAATTACAAAGGACAAAGAATTGCCGAATTTACTCATACAAGAGAACAAGTTATTGATACAAGTACGGCATTTCTTATGCAACAACTTTTTTTAGGTACACTTACAGAACCACACGCAACAACAGCAGCATTGCTTCAATATGACATTTTTGCCCAAAACACAATTGATTATGGCGGAAAAACCGGTACATCAGCGAATTATTCAGATGGATGGTTTATTGGCATTTCTCCCAATATAGTTGCCGGCACTTGGGTTGGTGCCCAAGAGCGAATGGTGCACTTTCGCACATCACAACTAGGTGAAGGAGGAAAAACAGCATTACCAATTTTTGGCTTGTTTATGGAACAAGTTATCAAAGACTCATCTTTTAATTATTTACATGAAACGTTCCCTCGAAAAATGCCAAAAATTGAGCGAACATACGACTGTCATACCACATATTATGATTTATATGAAGAGGATTCAACCAAATCCGATTCAACCATAATCGATTCGGTTAATCTGGATTCAATATAGTTTTTGCGTGGATTGATTAAAAAAATCACATCATTTATTCATACTGATCAAATTCCTGCGTATAGGCAATATCAACTAGGGTTAAACCTTTTGCATCTACAGATGTTCCGGCATTTTGCCTGTTTCGAGACTCTATAACAGACCGAAACTCTGCTAGAGACATTTTCCCCATACCAACATCAAGCAATGTACCAACAATTGCTCGGACCATATTTCTCAAAAATCTATTAGCACTAATAGTGAAAATATATTGTGAATCAAATTTTTCCCAATACGCAACATATATTTCACAATTATTATTATTCACATCAGTGTGTAGTTTACTAAAACTAGTAAAATCTGTAAATTCAAACAACACTTGGCATGCTTTATTCATAGCATCAATATCCAAGGTATGGAATAGCATCATTGCATGTTCATATACAAAAGGGTTTTTTACCGTAGAAACAACATATCTATATGTACGACTGAGTGCTGAAAACCTGGCATGAAGACTATCCGACACAGGAAACAATCGATACACACCTATATCATGTGGCAACATAGTATTTAAAGAATGAATTACACGAAAAGAATCTACCGACACATTCGTATCGAAATGTGCATAAAAATTTTCTGCATGCACCCCGGTATCTGTTCGTCCGGCACCTACTACACTAATATGTGTACGCAAAATACGAGAAAGTATTGTTTCCAAACAATGCTGAACAGAACTATCATGAGGCTGTTTTTGCCATCCGTGAAAATTAGTTCCTTTATATGCTAAATGAATAAAATACCTCATATAGTGAATTTACATTCCAAAAATACACTTTTATCTAAAAAAAAAATTAAACTTTTATAAAAAAACAAAAAAGAGACTTGTGATTATACTTTCTTATAGTATTTTCGTTATTTAGAAATATATGGAAACAAAATTTGCTGTCATACTACAAAAACACCGATTATTAGGGTGGATTCTTGCTCCTTTTGAAATAAAACGCAAAAAGGATAAAGATTTCTATGAACCAACTGAGTATATGCTCCCGGATATGATAGCTCAAGACACCCCAAAAACAATACAAAAAATTATACATTTAATTGCAAATTATGATGATAAAAAACTTTTTAATAAATTTTCAAAACGAAAAAAAGACACACAAAAAAAATTTTTAGAACACATAGATCAAACATACTTCAAAAAAAGCATTCGACCATATATTGAAAAAAACATGGCTGAATGTGTGACTTTAATTCGTGAAAACAATATTCCTTTTTATCTGAGAGAAAACGAAACAAATCTGCATCCTGAAGATGAACTTTATTTTCAAAACAGTGAACCCGATGTATTATTTAGTTTTACAAAATTAACAAGCGAACTGCAATATTCATTATCACTTATTGAAAATAAACAAACACTCAGTTTACTTGATAAAACGCCAATACTTATTTCTAATATTCCGGGAATTCTTGCAATTGATCACGCTATTTATACTTTTAGTAAGATTGATAGCAAAAAACTACTTCCTTTTTTTAATAAGGAATATATTACTATTCCCGAAAAATTTGTTCAACAATATTTTGACACATTTGTATTAAACAGCATAAAAAAATTTCCGGTAAAAGCTGAAGGATTTGAAATCCAAAACCTCTACCCCTCCCCCCTTTTAGAGGGTAAAATAGTAAGAGATATAAAAAATCATGCTTGCATTGAAATTTGCTTTCATTACAAAGAATGGAACATTTGCAACCATTTAGAAGAAAAGAAATACTATGTTCGCTACGAAAACATTGAGAATATTCCTCATTACACAAAAATATTCAGAAACAAAGAATTTGAACATTCATGTATCGCATTATTAGAATCACATAATCTGGTTTTTAATAATGGGTACTGGAGACTTAAAGAATACAATTCAGATGGATATTATGAGACTCTCCAATGGATTCAGGATAACAAAGCCATTCTAGACTCCATAAACCTCACTATTTTTGATGAATCAATGGATATGCATGTCCAAAATTACAAAGCGGATTTATCCATTTCAATATCCTCTGAATCAATCGATTGGTTTGATGTGCATGCTATTGTGAATTTTGGGCCTTATAAAGTTCCGTTTAAAAAACTTCGAAAAAACATATTAAATCAAGACCCGCGCGTATTACTGCCGGACAATAAAATTGGTATTATTCCTTATGAATGGTTCACAAAATATCGGGATTTATTTTTATATAATACAAAAAATGAAAAAGATGAGGTTTTTTCTCTTCGTTCTATTCATTATAAAACAATACAACACTTACCAATACAATTTAAAAATGAAATAAAAACCCGTTTTTTACATATAGACACCAATGGTACCAAAAATAATAATGTACCTATAGAAATTCAAGCGACACTGAGGCCATACCAAATAGAAGGATATAGATGGTTGTATTTTCTCTATGCAAACAACTTTGGAGGATGTCTTGCTGATGATATGGGGCTTGGAAAAACTCTTCAGGCAATTACATTATTATACAAAGTTATTACTCTCCAAAAAGAACAAAACGACAACCGGGCTAGTCTTATAGTTTGTCCTGCATCTATAATTTACAACTGGTACAACGAATTTGAAAAGTTCGCTCCCGATTTAAAAGTTTTTAAATATATAGGTAATGAACGCAATAAAAATTTTGACTACTTTGACAATTACGACATTATAATAACAACCTACGGCTTACTGAGAAACGATATAGAAGAATTTGCAACATACTCTTTTTTATACGTGGTACTCGACGAAAGTCAAATAATAAAAAATCCTCGTTCAAAAATATACAACGCTGTTTTACAATTAGATTGTTCTCACAGACTGGTACTTACCGGCACACCGATAGAAAATTCACTAGTCGATTTATGGTCTCAAATGAATTTTTTAAACAGAAATATGCTTGGTAGCCTCAACTCTTTTAAAGATTATTTTTTAAAAGTTCCCGACCATATAAAACCACAAATAGAACAACAACTCAAACAAACCGTTTCACCTTTTATTTTCAGACGAGAAAAACAAGCTGTTGCTCAAGATTTGCCATCTATCACAGAACAAATAAGGGTATGCAAAATGAGTGACTCACAAGCTAAAATCTATGAAGAAGAAAAATCGAAAGTACGAAATTTAATTTACGAAACTATAGAAAACAATACATTTCAGCACTCAACAATCAATGTATTGCGTGCTCTTATGCGACTAAGGCAAATTGCAAATCATCCTAAACTGGCTGATGATTTTTCTGATGAAGAGGTAGATTCAGGTAAATTTATTGAAACTGTTCGTGTTTTGGAAAACCTCATTCATCATCATAAAGTTCTTATATTCTCATCGTTTGTTCAGCATTTAGAATTATTTGAAAATCACTTTACAAAGAACAATATTTCTTATGCAATGCTAACTGGAAGTACAACAAACCGAGAAAAAGTAATCAACAAATTTCAACAAGAAGATGACTGCAAAGTTTTTTTAATTTCTATAAAAGCCGGTGGCGTTGGTCTGAATTTAACTGAGGCTGACTATGTTTTCATACTCGACCCATGGTGGAATCCTGCCGTTGAAAACCAGGCTATTAGTCGTGCTCACAGAATTGGCCAAAAAAATAAGGTGCATGTATACCGCTTTATTTCGGAAAATACTATTGAAGAAAAAATAAAACGTTTGCAAGAGAAAAAAGCTGAATTAGCCAAAAATATTATTAGTTCTGATAAATCTATCCCATTTTCTCAAGATGAAATATCATTTTTAGTAACCTGATGAGTCCACTCTATTTTTGCTATCAAAACATGGTATCAATAATACATGTAATAACTTAGAGAGTATATTTTCGTAATAATCCGCCACAAATTTCAGAAGCACAAAAAAGATTACCTATATATATTCCTTATATACAAACCTCACATACTTAATTGCAAAAAAAAGACTGCTTTAATTATAATAAAGCAGTCTCTTTTCGTACTTTCAAGCAATTAATAATTTATGTCAATTTCAGAAGCAGCTTCAATTTCTGTTCTTTCAATCTCAATACGAAGTTCACCATCATTCACCTTCAAGTCATCACCACTTATCTCTTTAGTTAAAGTGTATCTATCACTTCCTAATATTTTACTAATTTCAATATGAATATCAGTATACGCAATATTGTCTACAATAATACGTCCACTCGAATTTGTAGTAAAAGGTTCAAATACATCTATTAAATAACTCTCACCATACGAAACATATACAGTAATATCTGAAGGAGCATCAAACCATTCCATTTCTTGGGTATCTTCATTTAATTTTTGGTATCGAAACTGCAATTCTAATTCTTTATCTGCAGGATATAATTCACCCATTATACTTGTTTGAATTTTATTACCATAGTAATCTTTTCCATCAATTGCAATAGAACCACAACTTAACATTGAAGCATAGCCTTCTTTTTCGATTTTTGCACAATAATCACCTGTTGCAAGACCAGATACATTAAAATACCCCTCTGCTGATGTGTTATTAGCTTTATCACTTATAGTAACTTTTGCACCTTCTATTGGATTTCCTGTTTCATTATCAAAAACAAAACCATCTATAGTTGCGTCAATCTCATTACTAAAGTTAAAATCTTCTTGTTGACAGCTAGAAAACACAAAAAGTGCACTCATTATTACTGTTACGATTCCTAATTTTCTCATAATTGTTTTTTAAATTTTAATTAATAACTCATTTTTTCGTGTGCAATAATACAAAATATATTGCAATTAAGTATAATTACTTATAAATTTTGTCAGAAAAAATATCATTTCCATGAGCTAAATCATGGAATGCATTAAGTAACCGCACTTTTTCAAAGCTCCACATATCTGAAACACCAATTTGTATCTCGTGTATACAATTTGTATCCAGCAAATATTGACGCATAGTGCCCGGAAGCAAATAAGTAGATGGAGTATACCAATGCGTTCCATCGTACAACACCAGATTACTAAAAGACGTATCCGTAACACTGCCGTGTTTAATAATAATTATTTCATCTGCATGAGATTTCTTACTCAACAAACCCACAAACACCTGTCTATCAGCAAATTTGTAAGGATACGATATGTCATCATTATACACACACTGCAATGACGATATATGCTTGTAAGTATATGATGAAAATGTTATATCAATAACCTGTGGACCGTATAAAACTCTGCACTTCCACAAACCACGACGTGCATAGTCGGGGACTGAAATATGAGCTATAGAAAATTGATTTACAATCCCCCATACATCAAAAACAGTTTTATTCATACGGTGCTGGTGATAATCAGCTAATTGTATTGAACCATTATTTAATTGTATAGTTTCAATTACCAACCGGGACATATATTTTTTTTATTAGTTCTGTATATTCACTCATCGCATCACTTTGAAATGTAATACCTCCTCCACTTTTATAGAGCATATTGCCGTTATTATTTTCTATAAAGCGAATCATAACCGCTGTATTTAACTGTGAACCATCAAAATAACCCATCACACCCGTATAGTATCCACGATTATGATGTTCAATATCTGTAATTATATCTACTGTTTTTGCTTTAGGTGCACCAGAAACAGATCCGGCCGGTAACATTGAAAACAAAACAGTACCTATTTTATGTTGCAAATCGGCATGCACCGTACCCTCAATACATGAACTTGCCTGCAAAATAGTATGAGACAAAGAAGATATTTTTTCTACATATCTATATTTATTTACCTGCACATTATGGGCAACCATACTCATATCATTCCGCAATAAATCGACAATTGTTGCATGTTCTGCTCGTTCCTTCTCATTATTCAATAATGTATTTACAGCATCATATTCAGATGCATCTATTGTTCCTTTCATAGGAAAGGTATAGATTTTATTGTTATACATAGAAATAAAGGGTTCGGGTGAGAAAACCACAAATTCATTTTTATAAAATAACTTATACGGTGCTTTGGCATACGAAAAAATATCGTATAACTGCCACGAAGATTCTATAGGAGTAGATGCGGTTAAATTGAGCAAAAAAGTATCGCCACGTCTGATGTGGTATTGTGCAGCAGAAAACATGTTTTTATATTCCTCAAATAATACAGGATGCGATGAAAATTGTAATGGTACTCCGGTTTGTGGTTGACACATTTCAGTATTAACACTACAATTTGGAAAATGAAATGCAATATCATGAGGAATGTGGGGCAACTCCCACACTTCAATATTATGCATTGCAAAATCAATTATAAAAAAACACTTTTGTTGTGCCTTTCCTAAATCATTTAAATACGAAATAGCCTGTAATACATCCATTATTTTACGATAATTGATGCAAACATACACAAGAAAGCACAAAAAAATAAAGCTTGCAACCAATAATTATAAAAATTATTGATGTACAAGCTTTATTGCATTAAACCTCAAAAAAAACAAAACCACTTACATTTTGGTCAAAAACTCTATATACATTATTAAACTATTTTTCATCAAAAAAATAAAAAAAAAGTGTTCGTGCAAGCACACTACTTAACAGCTTTTTTATATAATTTATTTACATACTCCCAATTGATAACATTAAAAAAAGCTGATACATAATCAGGACGTTTATTTTGATATGCCAAATAATATGCATGTTCCCACACATCAATAGCTAAAACAGGCACACCATTTTTTTCAACAACATCCATCAATGGATTATCCTGATTTGGCGTAGAACTCACGAACAGCTTTCCGTCTGCATCTACACTTAACCATGCCCATCCGGAACCAAATCGAGTTAATGCAGCAGCAGTAAATTGTTTTTTAAACTCATCGAATGAGCCAAAACGATTATGTATAGCTTGTACTACTTCCAAAGATGCATCAGGAGTTTCTGATGCGTCGGGTGTCATAATACTCCAATACAAATTATGATTATAAAAACCACCACCATTATTCCGAATTGCGGAAGAATACTGTGAAACCTTTGCAAAAATTTCTTCAATATTTCGAGGCTCATTATCTAACTGAGAAACAGCATCATTAAATTTTTGAGTATACGCAGCATGATGTTTTTCATAATGAATTTGCATTGTTTGTGCGTCTATATATGGTTCTAGCGCACTATAATCGTACGAAAGATTTTGTTGTTTGAATTCCATAGTTTTCTCATTTTGTTGATTAAACACTTGATTTGAAAATAATAAAGAAATTATTACTAACATATATGTTGGTGCAGAATGTGTCATAAATTATTTTTTTTATGTTTTTTAAACGATTTATATAAATAGACGTCAGAAAAATACCCGACTTACATAAAATAAAATATAAAAATCACTCTGTTTCTAAGGTATTATAATTAATTTTACCTACAAATTTCAAATAAACATGGAAGCACCAATTTTACAAGATATTGTTATTATTTTTGCAATAGCATCAGTTGTGAACATTTTATTTTCACGCATAAAAATTCCTCCGATTATTGGATATTTATTTACAGGAATAATTGCAGGACCACACGTTTTTGCTATAATTACAGCAGAACACGATATAGAAATATTAGCTGAAATAGGAGTTATAT
>JAWOEL010000051.1:0-26607 GCA_046482735.1 Bacteroidales bacterium
CACAAACATAATTCCGCACTTACGAAATATCTATCATATTATGCTTAATAGCATATTTTACCAAATCAACAGATGATTTTACATTCAATTTTTGCATAATATTGTTTTTGTGAGATTCAACGGTACGAACACTAATAAATAATTGTGCCGCAATTTCTTTATTTGATAATCCTTGTGCAAAAAGAGTTAATATTTCAACTTCACGTCGTGTTAAATTAACTTCTATCTGCTCTGGTTGTTGTGCTGTTTTTTTTGTTTGCGAAATATAATTTTTCAATAACACTTCCGAAACCTCATCACTATAATATTCATTTCCATCAGCTACAGTATATATAGCACGTATTAACTCTTCTTGAGATATAGTTTTTGAAACATACCCGCGAGCACCTGATTCTATAGAATTAAGAATAAAATCACTCCCCATATGCATAGAAAGCATTACAACAGAAATATCAGGATACGTTTCTGTTATTCGTTGTGTCAGCTCTATTCCGGTAATATCCGGCAAATTTATATCCATAAGTATTATATCAGGGCGATTTTGCTCTACAATATGCATGCATTCCTGTGCATTTGACGACTCTCCAATAATGTGTATACGCGACTCATTTTTCAACAAAGCACGAATACCATCCCGAACAATATCATGATCATCTACTAAAACAATTGAAATAGTATCTTTTTCATTCATATTTTTATTTTTATGTGTCATAATTATACAAAACTATTTTTGCGATAATGGGATCTGTACATCAATATACGTTCCTTTATTTAGCTCCGAGGAAATAGTTATAGTTCCACCAAGAATCGAAACACGTTCCTGCATAAAATACAGACCATTTCCTCGTCGTTGCATATTTTCTGCATCGAATCCTTGTCCGTCATCTTCTACAATTAGCCGCACTCTACTTGTTTCCTGAATTAACATAATATTCATTTCCTGTGCCTCTGAATGTTTAATCGCATTATGAAGTGTTTCCTGAACTATACGATAAATAGTTGTTTTAATTTTATCATGATTAATTTTAGTATACATATCGGTATCTAAATGTATACTCATAGTACTATTTTTTTGTGTTTCTGTACACAATTTCTCTAAAGCTCGTTTAAGACCGATATCTTGCAAAACAGAAGGTATTAAATTATTTGAAACACGGCGCACTTCCAAAATTGTTTGCTGAACAAAAGATTGTATCATCTGCAAGACATGTATATTTTCCGGTGTATTCTCTAATCGTACTGTATCGAGTCTCATTTTTATGCCCACCAAAGACTGTCCAATACCATCATGCAATTCGCGTGAAAGCCGTTTTCGTTCATTATCCTGACCATCTATAAACGAACTTATTCGTTTTTTTCGTTCTTCTTGTAAATGAAATTCAACTTCTTTTCGCTTAGAAATATCACGTATAACAGACGCACTTACAATATTACCATCATATTCAATAGGATTTTCAACAACCTCAACAGGGAACAACGATCCATTTTTATGTTGGCACATGGTTTCATATACAAAAGAAGTACTCGGATGAGAAATATACATATCCGGGTTTTTTACACGAATAATTTCCGGGACAGAAAGTGTCATTAATTCTTTTTCTGTATAAGAAGTCATAGTACATACTGCTTGGCTCACTAATAATATATCTCCTCGATTATGCAAAATAATACCATCCGTAGTTGCTGAATAAAAATGATGTAAGCGTTTTTCTCTCTCGCGTAACTCTTTGGTTTGTTCGAAAATTTGCAGTGACATATGATTAAACGCCTGAGTTAAATCACCAACCTCATCAGTTGATTGAATTTGCACAGTTTTGCCATACGTACCTTTGGCTATATCTAAAGCAAATGCTTGCAAAGACAACAAAGGAGTCGTAATTTTCCGGGAAAACACGAAGGCAACCACACATAATACAAGAATAATTAGTGCACTCATAATTATAATATCATTACGTATAGTATATACAGGGGACATAACCTCCTGTAAATCTATTTCGGATAAAATCGCCCACTTTTCACCAAAGACATTCAAATGAGAAAATGAACTTAAAACCGATACACCTCTGTAATCTTTGATTATTTGGGTTCCGGTTTTGGAATGAATAGCTGCATGTACCGCATCTGTTTCTACTACAATATTCATTATTGCATTATCATAAAACCGCGATGAACTCCTCATACGCTTATCGGCCCCCACCAAATAAGACTCTCCACTCCGACCGAGACCCGCAAATGAACCTACCTCCAACATTATTTCATTAACTGCATCTGTCGTTACACCAAACAACATATACGCATCTACAGAATCACTCCGAAACGATATAGGGTTTGCTATACCTAAAAAACAATGATTATTACAATTAATATAATCTAAAAAAATTAATGAATCTGCACTAAATATACGCTCTAATGTAGACTGAGCAATATCTAAAGAATCATAAGAAGTCGCCAATGTGCACGATACATTATCTCCATCACAAAAAAAGCGATATGCTGTGTGTGTCTTATTTATGGGCAAAATATACATATCTGAGTAATAATTCTGATTATCTAAAAAAAATGACATAATAGATTCTATATTTTCAGAAACTGTCATTTTTGTATCAGGTACTTTACGTGAACTTACATAACGCCCCATTACTTTCACATCACGTTCTCTATCACTAAAAAAATTTTCTACCCGAGCCTTTTTAACTTCACGAACAGATGTTAACTGTTGAAAAGATCGTTCAACTATTGCATTCCTCCCACTTCTAAAAGAATATATGCCAACCATTGAAACAGCAAACACACCTAAAAAAATATATAAAATCATTAATTTTTCCCGTATGGTAAACTGCCATTTCATATATTTATCTTATTTATATCCAAAACACATTATTTTCGTCATTACACTATTCAACCAACGTAATAGCCTCATATAGATTTGCATATAACCCACACAATATGTGTATCTATAGCAAAATTCACAACGTAGCTTATACATACATTTCACCTATAATAGGTATCTGATTTTGCAGATAAACACAAAAATTATATCGTATTATATATATCCACAGTGTTACATTAAAGCACTAAAATCTATACTCTACTATAAAAATTTAATGTATCAAAAATAACTAAAAAACTATTGATAACGTAATACTACTCATATTTTTTCTCATGGACATTCATAGCACGTCCCGAAGGATCTACACGATTTTTAAACTCTGCATCCCACTCAAGTGCTGTAGCAGTACTACAAGCAATAGACGGTTCTGAAGGCACACATTTTGCTGCTGAATCAGAAGGGAAACATTCATAAAAAATAGCACGGTAAAAATACTCTTCTTTAGTACGAGGAGTATTAATCGGAAACCGAAATGCAGCATTATCCATTTCAACATCTGTAACCGATTCAGTAGTCATCTCTTTCAACATATCAATCCATCCATATCCGACACCATCAGAAAATTGTTCTTTCTGACGCCACACAACAGAATCAGGCAGATAATCCTCAAATCCTTTTCGAATCAACCATTTTTCCATACGACTCGGTGTTATCATTTTTTCTTGTGGATTTACCCGCATAGCCACATCAAGAAACTCTTTATCCAAAAAAGGGACACGACCTTCAACCCCCCAAGCAGCAAGTGTTTTATTTGCACGTAAACAATCATACATATGTAATTTACTTAATTTCCGTACCGTTTCTTCATGAAACTCCTCAGCATTAGGAGCTTTGTGAAAATACAAATACCCACCAAAAATTTCATCAGCCCCCTCACCAGACAATACCATTTTAATACCCATAGACTTTATAACACGAGCTAATAAAAACATAGGTGTACTTGCTCGAATAGTTGTAACATCATATGTCTCAATATGATAAATAACATCACGAATTGCATCAAGCCCTTCCTGGAGAGTAAAATGTATCTCATGGTGAATTGTTCCAATATGATCAGCCACTTTTTGAGCCGCAAACAAATCGGGCGACCCTTCTAAACCAATAGCAAAAGAATGCAGCTGCGGCCACCAAGCCTCTTGTTTATCTTTTGTTTCTACCCGCATTTTAGAAAACTTTTTGGCAAGAGCAGATGTTATAGAAGAGTCCAGCCCACCGGATAACAAAACACCATACGGAACATCAGACATCAATTGTCGGTGCACAGAATTCTCTAATGCATCTGCTAAATCATCAATAGATGCAGAATTATCCATCACAGCCTTATATGCAAACCAGTCTCTTTCATACCATCGAACCAACTCACCTATAGTGCTTGAGTAATAATGTCCTGGTAAAAACTCTTGATATTGCATACATACGCCTTCGAGAGCTTTTAATTCCGAAGAAAAAAACAATTGCCCATACTTATCTCTCCCATAATATAATGGAATAATACCCATATGATCACGTGCAACAAAAAATTCCTGCTTTTCAATATCGTATAAAATAAATGAAAAAATACCACTCAAATCTTCAATACAATCGACCCCCTTCTTTTGATACAAAGCCAAAATCACTTCAGAATCAGACTCTGTTTGATATTCATAAGTATCAGAGGTGTATTCTCGTATCTCACGATGATTATATATCTCACCATTAACAATTACCACATGTTTTTTATCAGGGCTATATAAAGGTTGAGCACCTTTGGTTGGATCGACTATAGAAAGTCGTTCATGAGCTAAGATTGCATGCTCATCACAATAAATACCTGAACAATCAGGTCCACGATGTCGCATCTTACGCGAAAGCTCCAAGGCTTGCTCGCGTAATTTTTTAATATCAGTTTTTATGTCAAAAATTCCTAAAACGCTACACATAATATTACAGTTTTTTTAATAATTACAACACAAAACTACAATATGAAATTACTTTTAGCAAATTTTATAACATATTTTTATAAAAAAATAATTTCAATTAACATATTTCAAAAATCAAACACACATCCATAACAAATTAACATAATATTATTCATAGCATAATAGTGCTATCAATAAAAAACGATAGATATACATTTAAGCTGTTGAGAAATATAAATTGCCTACACTCTACTCAAAATAGTAATAACGTGAGTTCGACGTAATTTTTCAAGTTCAGGTTGATGTAAAATGTTGAAGATTAAGGCAAATCGATGAATCTTATCGGGATAAGATGAAGAGATGTAACGCATATATTCAATATTTTACACAAAGCAATCAATGAAACGCTTATAAACAGCAATCTTCTTCTTAAAAATAATTCGATTTATCCCGATAATACTCATTATTTTTAATCGAATCGTACTATTTCTAAGCGTTCTGAACTCAAAAATCATATCGAACTCACGTTAATATATACATGCGGAATTATTACAGGAAAGAAATGCTATATAGTGTCTGCTGAGAAAACTGCATTTTTTGTGTTTCTGATGCGAAAGCGTCAAAGACGAGGCTTTCGTAATCTTGAAAATCAATGGTTGTTTTCAAGATGAGAATAACAGTCTACCCCGAACATACTTCGGGGATGTGTTTGGAGTTAGAAACTACATATCAACCAATCATAAAAATACTACTGTTTCACCTCACCATTCAAAATTTAGTGTATAATACCTCTGCACCATTAAAGAGAGACTACACCAAGCCAGCAAACCCCATAAATGCCATAGACAAAAGTCCGGCAGTTACTAAAGCTATAGGAGCCCCTTTCATACCTTTCGGTACATTCATTAAATTCAAGTGTTCACGTAAACCCGAAAATAAAATAAGTGCTATCCCAAATCCAATAGCATGTGATATTGCAAAAGTAACAGCCTTCAACAAGCTTGCACTTTCCATATCTACAGCCATCATAGCAACCCCAAGCACAGCACAGTTTGTTGTTATCAGAGGCAAAAACACCCCCAAAGCTTCGTATAAGGGAGGAGACACTTTTTTTAATATAATTTCCACCATTTGCACCAAAGAAGCAATTACCAAAATAAACATAATTGTACGCATAAACAGCAAGTCGTTTGGAACCAGCACATATTCATGCAAAATATATGTTATCATAGTAGCTATCACCATCACAAACAATACAGCACCAGTCATACCGATACCTGTAGAAACTTTATTGGAAACTCCTAAAAAAGGACAAATCCCAAGAAACTGAGCTAAAACAATATTATTAACAAATATTGCAGATATAATAATAAAAAAATAATCCATACTAATATTTTTAAGCGCGTTTTTCTTTCAATCTATTTATAATTGCTATTAAAAATCCTAAAGCTATAAAAGCCCCCGGAGGCATTACGAATAATAAAAAAGTATGAGCATTTTCCGGCACAAACGAAATATCAAATATAGTTCCGGATCCCAACATTTCACGAACAGCCCCCAACAATGTGAGAGCAAAAGTAAACCCAAGTCCCATACTTAATCCATCAACTATAGATGAGATAAGGTTATTTTTTGAAGCAAAAGCCTCTGCACGTCCTAAAATTAAACAATTCACCACAATAAGCGGAATAAACAGCCCCAACTGAGAATATAACTCAGGCAAAAATCCCTCCATAACCATTTCTACAATAGTAACAAATGAAGCAATTATTACAATAAACGAAGGTATACGCACCTTTGCCGGTATAAACTGTTTGCTCAAAGAAACAACTATATTTGACATTACCAAGACAAAGGTTGTCGCAAGCCCCATCCCCAAACCATTAATAGCAGAGGAGGTTACGCCCAACACAGGACACATTCCTAACAATAAGACAAATACAGGATTTTCTTTAATAAAACCTTTAGTAAAATTTTGTAATTGATTCATATTACTTATTTTTTTATTTATAATCCGAAGACGTTGCTCCCGATATATTATCACAATTTGCTATACACATATTATACGCCACCTCAACAGCTTGACAAAAAGCTCTGCTCGAAATAGTAGCTGCGGTAATTGCATCAACATCACCACCATCTTTTTTTACCTGCAAAGAAAAATATTCCGGATTTTTCTCATTAAATTGACTTTTAAATGTATCATCTTCCATTTTGGTACCCAAACCAGGAGTTTCTTTATGTTGTAGAACCGAAATCGAATAAATAGTTCCATCAGGAAAAAAACCAACCATTACACGCACATCACCTGAATAACCTTGTGGCGACACAGAGTTAACCGCAATTCCGACCAATGAATCACCTTTATAAGCCTCAAAAATTTCTAAACTATCATTCACCGCCTCAGAATACACAATTTTTTTTGTTTCCACCGGATTATTATCAAAATCCGGTAACACCTCAACCAAAGCTTCAATTTTTTTCTTTTTTTGAGCTTGTTTTATAGGTTCAATAGTTAATTGATTAACATATGCCAAAGCTACGCCAGCAATCAAAGTAATAACAACAAGTGTTAATACCATATTAAAAAATGTCGATTCTTTTTTCTGTGCCATAAATGTTATTTTTGTACGCCAAACAAACGAGGTCGTATATTTTTATTAATAATAGGTACACACGCATTCATAATTAATATTGCAAATGAAATTCCTTCAGGATAAGCACCAAAAACACGTATTGCAATAGTAATAATTCCTATTCCAATACCATATATTATCATACCCGCAGAAGTCATTGGTGAACTCGCCATATCTGTGGCCATAAAAATAGCTCCCAACAAAGCACCACCGGTAAAGACATGAAACATTGGATGTATATATTCCTGAGAATTTACCATATATAAAATACCACTACAAACAAACATAGTTACCAAAACAGAAACCGGTATATGCCATGAAATAATTTTTTTATAAAGCATATATATACCCCCTAAAATAAGAGCAATAGCTGAGACTTCACCTAAACTTCCACCAATATTACCAAATACAAGCTGAAACATATGAGGTAAATCAGCCGATATTTCAGAAACAGACAAATCCTGAGACAACCCCTCTTTAAGAATAGCAAGCGGTGTTGCACCGGTTACAGCATCAGCAAAAAAATCGCCGGTTACCGGTTCGGGCCATTGAGTCATTTGAACAGGAAAAGACATTAATAAAAACACCCTCCCAACAAGAGCAGGATTAAACGGATTTTGACCTAAGCCGCCAAATGACATTTTTCCAATACCTATTGCCACAAAACTACCTATTATTATCATCCATAATGGTATGGTGCCAGGCACATTAAATGCTAATAACACACCCGTTACAGCAGCAGAACCATCAAATATAGTTACTTTTCCATGTATCACATATCGTTGAATCACCCATTCAAAAAACATACAACTAACCACTGCTGTTGCTGTTACTATAAGTGCATCAAGCCCAAACACATACAAGGCCATGGCAAATGCGGGTAAAAGAGCAATCAATACGCCATACATTAAAGAAGAAGTCGTATTTCCACTGTGAATATGAGGAGAAGGAGAAACTGTAAATATTTTGTTAACCGTATTATTCATAATTATTTTTTCTTAGTATGTTCACGTACACTATATTTTCCTAACCGTATATAATCGAGCAAAGGACGATGTGCCGGACAAGAATAAGAACAAGAACCACACTCAACACATTGCATTACATTATACTCTTGTAATTCATCAACCATATCACGTTCTGCAAAATTCATTAATATATATGGTTCTAAACCAACACAGCAAGCTGTTACACATTTTCCACAACGAATACAATTTTCCGATTCCTGACGATGTGATTCGTTTGATGACATGAGCAATATACCAGAAGTGCCTTTTACTACAGGTGCATTGAGAGAAGCTATTGTTTTTCCCATCATCGGACCTCCTGCAATTACTTTTTCGGTATTGTCGGGTATTCCTCCAACTGCATCTATCAAAAACTCTATAGGCGTGCCTACTCGCACTTTATAATTTGCATGTGTAGCGAGCGCTTTTCCGGTAATTGTTACTATACGCTCAATTAACGGTTTGTGTTTTTGTACAGCTTCATATACAGCATATACAGTTCCCACATTATTCACAATAGAGCCTACCTCTATAGGTAAAGCACCCGGAGGAACTTCTTTTCCCGTAATAGCCTTAATTAATTGCTTCTCGCCACCTTGAGGATATTTAACTTCGAGTGGAACAACTGTGGTCTGTGGATATTTTTCTGCTACACGTCTACATAACTCTATCGCATCTGGTTTGTTTTTTTCTACTCCAATATATGCTTTTTCTACACCTACTGCCTTTTTTATAATTTCAATCCCCACAAAAATTTCTTCTGCTTTTTCCAAAATTAATCTATGATCAGCGGTAAGATATGGTTCGCATTCTGCTGCATTAATTATAATTTCTTCTGCTTTTTTTCCATCAGGAACCATAAACTTAACATTAGATGGAAAGGTCGCGCCACCCAAACCAACAACACCACATTCCAACACACGAGCAGGTATTTCCTCAGACGATAATGCAATATCAGATAAAAGCTGTTCTGAAGTATCTATATGTTCTTCCCACTCATCGCCTTCCGTTTTTATAACAATTACATCCTGATAAAAACCAGAAGCACACATCATTTTATCAAGTTTTTGAACAGTCCCTGAAACCGGAGAATGAATAAATGTTGATATAAAACCTGTTTTTTCGGCGATTTGTGTTCCTACTTTTACCGCATCCCCACGTTTTACTATTGGATTTGCCGGAACCCCTAAATGCTGTGATATAGGTACATACACAATATCCGGAACTGGTGCTGTTTCTATAGGAGTTGTAGCCGCAAATTTAGTGTCTGGAGGATGAATACCCCCTTTTGGAAATGTATATATCATATAATTGTTTTATTTGTTGGTAACAACATCTTTTTCTTCGTCTGCAACCTTCACTTTTCGTGGAGGAAAGTTTGTCTCATGAATAGCTTGTGTAGGACATACCGACACACACTTTCTACATAATTTACATGCATCATCATCAATATACGCTAAATTATTTTCGAGAGTTATCGCATCATGCGGACATACTTTTACACATTTTCCACACCCAATACACGCAACTTTACAAACTTTCCGAGCCAATGCTCCTTTATCTTTATTCACGCATGAAACAAAAATCTTTAAATCCTTTTTGTTTGTTTTGCGAAGCTCTATAATATCCCGCGGGCAAATTTCAACACATTTGTTACATGCTGTGCAATTTTCGGTAATTACTTCGGGCAAACCTGTTTCAGTATTTATATGAATTGCATCAAAATTACAGACATCTACACAATCACCATAACCAACACAACCAAATGAACATTCTGCCTCGCCTGCAAACGTAGATACTGCCAATCGACAACTTGAAACACCATCATAAGAACTTCGCTTTTGTGTATGCTCACATGAACCATTACACCGTACAACAGCTACTTTTTGTGCTTGTGCAACAACCTCTTTCCCGGCAAGCTCTGCTATTTTCTTCATAACATCATGCCCTCCTACAGGACAATATAAATCATTTATATCTTCTGATTCAACAAAAACTTGTGCAAACTTGCGACATCCGGGATACCCACATGCACCACAATTTGCCGATGGCAAAATATCTTCAACTTCATCAATTAAGGGATTTTCTTGTACTTTAAATTTTTTTGATACTAAAAATAAAATAACTGCCGCAACCAAGCCGACACAACATAATAATATAACCGGTAATAGAATAGTTTCACTCATTATTTAATTTTTTCTATTTGAAACGAAAATCGCGACTGCATAGTGTTTTTTAGTGCATATAGTAATATATAATATGGTATCAGTAACATAAGCGAATAAAGACCTGCATACAATTCCGGCACATATTGTAAAAATATAATAAGCGAAACAAACACTACTAAAAATGGCAAGAGATAACCCAAAAACAATGCTTCCATACCTTTTTTCTGAGGTAGTAATATTTGTACGTGTTGCCCCTTTTCATATGTGTGTGCCAATACGGTATGCACTCGAATATTTTTTTCCTTTTCATCAGATATATGGCACACAGACTGAGCATGACATGCAGCACAAGCTGATTTGGAAATTATAGAGACATCTACATAATTATCAGTAATAGCTTCAACTATACCACTATGACAAATATGCGAAGATTGTAAATTCATATACAAATTAATTTTTAAAGCAAATGTACGTATTTCACGTAATATTCAAAAAAAAAAGTTGAAATTCGTCTTTTAATTTTTTAAAAAAATTAAAACTTATCTTATAATCTCATTAGCATCCGAAAGTTACTATTTCAAGAATCTCTCACAATCTCATAATTTTTTTTTCGCTTAAAAAAACAGTGATTAGACACTTTTTTTTAACTTTATGCTACCCTCGAATTTTTAAAGGTTTTATCAATACGCACCTCACAAAAAACACAAGCACATAATAAAACAGGCAATCAATTTTGTGTTCTATATGTGCAACAGCTAAATAATTAAGAAAAAGACTTATACTTCACTTAATTTTTTTCACAAGGTATTTAGTGTCTTCTGGCGTTCATTATTTCAAAGTTTCGAAAAAGTTTCGAAGACACATAATCTCTATAAAAAAGATTATGCACAAAAAACTCTGCGAGACAAGTCAAAACAAAATTCAGATTGTTCAAGTAAAATTTGAAAATAAATTTGAAAATAAATTTATCTTTGACTTTTTAATTAATTATTGAAAATCAAAGAAAATAGTAATGAATATTCTATCTTATATACTGCTTGGCATAAGCCTTTCATTTGATAGTTTGGCAGCCTCAATAACCATAGGAATTTCAAAAGAAGAAATTAAAAAAAAGCAAATACTGAAAGTTAGCGGATATATGGCTTTTTTTCAGGCAATTATGCCATTTGCAGGTTGGTATATAGGTAGCCAATTCACACATATAGCCAAAGAATATGACCATTACATAGCTTTAATTTTACTTATACTAATAGGTACAAAAATGATACACGATGGTATAAAAAACAAATATGAACACACAACAAAACTCACTGTGTTATCATCATTATTTCTTATCGGTATATCATTAGCCACGAGTATAGACGCTCTTATTGTTGGAGTTACCTTTGGTGTATTAGCCGAAAACATATATTTAGCCTCTGTAATAATAGGCATCATCACCTTTATTTTTTCGATGAGTGGTCTTTATTTTGGTAAAAAAATTGGATCAAAAATCAACGGTAAAGTTGAAGTTATTGGCGGAATAATTCTTATTGCAATAGGAATTAAAATATTTATTCTCGATACAAGTCTATAATATCTCACTCAAATCTACCTTTCTCCGAGAGTAATATTGCAAAAGATTTTGTTTCATTAAATTGAGAAAAAATTATAAGAATAGTTACTGTTACCGGTACACTTAACATCATACCAGTTATTCCCCAAATTGAGCCCCAAAAAGCAAGAGAAATAATAGTTACAAGTGGACTTATATTCATGCTATCACCCATTAATTTTGGTTCTAAAATATTACCGACTATCATCTGAATAGTCCCTATAGATATCAAAACAATTAGTCCGGGCATAAATTCACCAAATTGTAATAAGCAAAATAATGCAGGAAAAATCGAAGCAATAAGTGAACCTATATTTGGAATATAATTGAGAATAAAAACCAACGAAGCCCAAAATACAGGTGACTCAATATCAATAAAAAAGAATACAACAAAACTTAACAAACCGGTACATAAACTAATTATCGTTTTCATACCTAAATATTTAGCAACAGAAATCTCTATTCGTTCCAATATTAATTGTACTTTATCAAAATTGCCTTTATTGGCAAACATTTTTTTAATTTTTACATCAAAATATGCCTCCTCCAAAAACAAAAACAATGCATATATTAATATCATAAACGTACTGCTTATAATTTCGGTAAAGGAATTAAAAATCATTTTAAGAACAGAACCTATATTAAACTCTGTAAAATTGCCTTTCACAAATTCCAATATATCTATTTCTAAAAATTCATTTGCCTGCTTTATAAGTACATCCACATTATCTTGATACTGAGAATAAGAACCAATTAGATTATTAATACTCGTAAGTACTAATTGAAAAAATACAGTGAGTATAAATATTATTACACAAAATGAAAACAGATTTTTAATCCAAACAGGAACTTTATGCTTAATAATATACACTTTATCCATCAAAAAGCGTATCTCCCGTGTCATAAACCATAGTAATAATGCCAATACAAACGGCATTATTAAATTTTTACCATAAATTAAGATTATAACAACTGCTATTGCTATTAATAAAAAATGAGATACATGCTTCATACAATTTAAATTTATAAAAGACACACATTAATGTAAAATCCAAAAAAAGGTTGCGAGGCATACCCCTTATCTTTCAACTAAACCAAAACTGGTATTACTACATTTTTTGGCTTATCGGTTTTTATAGCTATTTTCTTTCCATCAAACACGTGCAATTTTTTTTATAAAATTCAGGAATTTCTATATACTCGGAAACCGAAACATCAAAATCAGCCTCTCCGTAATCTAAAATAAAACCTTTTGTTTGTAGAGAAATTACATAATTCTCACATCCATATATCCATAATTCTCTACTATCCTGAATAGTTATCATTCCATAATAATTATATATTATGGATGTTTCTTTGTCATACCGATATACATATTTTTTTTCAAACATAACTTTGTGAATCTACGAAAAAAATAATCAAATACCAACAACAGAAACTGTTAAACATCGGTAAAAATTCACAATCATTACGCCTTAATTTCTTTTCACTAATAACTGTAGGATTATTTTTTTAAAGAATCTTTAAGTTTAGAAACGGAACTATCAATTTCTTTAGATAATGTATCTAAATGTTTAATTTGTTTATTTACTTCTTCAATTTCTTTTTCAATCGATTGAGGATTTGTGACTTTCACAGACTCTTTCGTTTCTTTTTGCGTACAGGAAAAAAGCACACATAAAACAAAAGTTGCAGCATACACAGTAAAACTTTTCATTGGTAGTATTTTAAGTTATTATTACTCATAAATTTGGTATTATTTATCTTCTCCCTCTATTTCATATAAATGTGTTTTATTCATAAAAGCACTATAGCCAATACTTTGATATCCGGAAGGGAATTCTTCAATAAAATAAAAAGTTGCACCCCACATATGCTCAACACGAGTATACACCTCAACAACATTTCCATTATTTAAAAACACGCGTGTTATACGTTTTTCCGGTGTTTTTGGATACTCAATACTTCGTTTTGCCGGATATTCTCGTTGCAAAGAATCCTGATATGACCTATACGTCATATTCTTAGGATAATCTTGAGCATTATTAACAACTGGAGCAGAATCCACTGTATCGACAATAGTTTCCGAAACATCTTCTTCCACCGTATCATTCAGAGAAACAATATCCTTTTCATCCTCTTCAACAACATCAGGTTGCGTAAAATCAACCATACGTTCATCCACGACATCTTCGTCTAATACGTCCTCAACACTCTCCTCCTGGTCTTCTGCCACAATCTCTTCTTCAATTCCCTCATCAATCTCTTCATCGATATCTTCGGTATAAGTTTCGTTAAAAAAATCATTCATAGCACTTTCCAACTCTTGTTTTTCTTCGGGTGTTTCCGCCATTATTTGTATCTGTCGCTCCACCTCTTCTCTAAAAATTGAATCTATCTGTTCATCAGAAAGAGGCTCATATGCCGGATAAATCTCCTCCTCCTCTTGTGGCTGCAAAGCTTTATATTCTTGTTGAATAATAGAATCCACATCAACTCCCAACAAATCGGCCTTATTTTCAAAACGAACAAGTTCTGTTTTAATATCTTGTATTTTATATTTCGGATAATTCCTGTTTGGTCGCAATTCCGATGCCTCCACAAACAACTTTCGTGCAGCATAAAAATGCTCCGATTCATACATTTTATTAGCTTGATTAATTAAAGCAACATATTTTTTTTCAGTAAGAAGATCCTCATTCCGCATTGCTTTACCTTCTTTTGCCATTTTTTTCTTTTGCTCAAATATTTCATAATTAACAATACGCTGTTGCACCATATAATCAACATCAATATCGTAATTAAACCCTTTAAGCGAAGGTTTATATGTTATAGTGTGAAAAGTTCCTTCAAATAAATGAGCATACATGCTATCTGGTTTAAAAAAATGAAAAGAAATTTTCATAGGTCTATAACAACATTGGCGAGCATCTTTCGGTAACTTTAATTTTGCAAAAAATTCTATTGTCGTATATCCTGGTTTGGTAAAACTAATTGTATAATTCTCACCATAAGGCAAATCTATTCTGTATGTTCCATCATCATCTATAGGGTTGTGATAGACAATATCATATGTTTCTGCATCTAACACTTTAAGCCAGGCTCCATCCATAGAATCATCCACAACATCAACTTGTCCATATATCATAAGAGATTCCTGAGCTGTAGTCGTATATGACACGCATAACACACATGCTATAATATAAATAAAATTAAATCGAATAAAAGGCATGAAATTGATTTTTCTAGTCAGTATTTAGTGTAATTTAAATGCAAATATAATTAATTTTATTTCATTACCTTAATCCCGTTCTTATGATTTTTGGGTAAGTAAACATACTATATGATTTACTTGTTCATCCACTGGTAATTCTCCATCAACCCAATGAATACGAATCCCGCGACGTTCCATACCTCTAAACCACGTCATTTGCCTCTTCGCAAATTGAAAAATTGCAGTTTGTAATAATTGGGTAAACTCTGAATAAGATATTTGTTTTTGAATATAAAGCGATGCAAATTTGTATTCTAAACCATAGTATTGCAACACCTCGTGCGACACTCCCTTCTCGAGCAATGCATAAACTTCGTTCAGCAAGCCTTCATCAAGACGATTATACAATCTTTGAGATATTCGTTTGCGTCTAACATCCCGGCTCAGGTTTATGCCAATTACACATGGTTCATAAGGTACCTCTATACTTTGATTCTGGCTACGTCCATATTTATATTCATATGTGGCAATTTCGAGAGCACGTATTAGACGTTTTTTAGAATCGATATCAGAAGTATTATGCATTGTTTTGTATTTTGACAACTCAGCAACCAACTCATCATAAGAATAGTGCTCACATTTTTCCCGAAAATCAGTATTTTCAGGAACTTTTAAAAGATTATATTTTTTAATAATTGATTCTACATACATACCTGTACCACCACATACAAGAGGTGTTTTATGTCGCTCAACAATGTCGCTGTATGCAGTTAAAAAATCCTGCATAAATTCATACAAATTATATTTATAGCCAGCCGGCACAATATCAATTAAATGATATGGAATCATGTTATTGTGATACACATATTCGTCTAAATCTTTACCAGTACCAATGTCCATTCCTGAATACACCTGCCGGGAATCGGCACTAATTATTTCTGCATCAATAAATTGCGCCACCCTCACAGCCACTGCCGTTTTACCACTTGCAGTAGGTCCTAAAATTATCGGTACTAGTTCTCGGTCTTTCAATTATTTTTTTTTACTAAAGATTTAATATTATTAAAAAAAATGCTTCTCTTTGCGTATATTTATATAAGTAAATACTATTGATACAAAAATATAAAAAAGCAAGAGTAATACTATTATGACACAGACAAAAGTTACCATACAAAACAAAAAAGCTTTTTTTGAATATGATATTATTGACACGTACACAGCCGGAATGGTACTAACGGGTACAGAAATTAAATCTATTCGCGAATCAAAAGCGAGTATCCGCGAAGCATATTGCTACATCCACAAAGATGAGCTCTGGATAAAAGGAATGACAATAGCAGCATACTCATACGGAAGTTATAACAATCACCTAAAAGACAGAGACAGGAAACTCCTCCTTCAAAAAAAAGAACTCAAAAAAATTAAAGAAAAATTAAAAGACAAAGGAACCACCATTATTCCCACAAAATTATTCATATCAAACAGAGGGTGGGCAAAAATAAATATTGGCATCGGACGTGGTAAAAAAACACACGACAAACGAGAATCCATAAAAGCACGCGATGCCAAAAGAGATATTGATAGAGCAATGAAACGTTATTAACACCTGTATTATATATGGAAATAGATTATATGTCACAAATAATAGGGCCTTTTCTCATATTTTTTGCCCGTATGTGCGATGTGACTTTAGGAACAACGCGTATTATTTTTATATCAAAAGGATATAAAAATGCCGCACCAATCATTGGTTTTTTTGAAATTTTAATTTGGCTCATGGCTATAACATATGTTATGAATCATTTGACTCATTGGGTCAATTACATTGCTTATGCAGGTGGTTTTGCTATGGGGAACTACGTTGGCATAAAAATAGAAGAAAAATTAGCCTTAGGAAATGAACTGGTACGTATAATAACCAAAAACAATGCGACCGAAGTTATTCAAGAACTACGCGAAAAAGGATTCGGAACAACCGTAATTGACGCACAGGGAAAATATGGAAAAGTCGCTGTTATTTATGTAATTGTAGACAGAAAACGATTGGAAAACGTTATTGGAATAATTAAAAAATTTAACCCAAAAGCATTTTATACTGTAGAAGATATCCGATATGTAAACCGAGATGTAAACATGTGGTTAGTAAAAGATCAGTCATTTTCTAAAAGAAAATAAAATTATTTTTCCGCCTTCTCAGACAATTCGAGCCATTCCATTTCTTTATTTTCCAGTAAAGAAATAAGGTTCCCGATTTGCTCAGAAACATCAACAAGCTCATCCTGAGACAACTCTCCTGATTGCAGCGATTGCTCCATCATACTTTTTTGTTCTTCCAAATCATATATATCTTTTTCTAACTGCTCCAAAACAAGACGCTCCTTATACGTTAATGATTTTTTATTTTTAGGTTTTGTTACATCAGATTTAGGTTGTTCAGTATTTTTTACGGCATTTTTTGCAGCAACCTCTTTACTCTTTTCCTCTTCTACAGATTTTTTATATAAAGAATAATTTCCGGGGAAATCACGAATTGAATTATGTTCAAAAACAAAAGAATGTTCCACTACTTTATCTATAAAAAATCTATCATGCGAAACAATAAGTACACATCCATCAAAATTCAACAAATATTCTTCTAAGATACGCAAAGTTGGTAAATCTAAGTCATTAGTAGGCTCATCCAAAATCAAAAAATTTGGATTATACATAAGAATTGTCATCAAATAAAGCCGTTTCTTTTCACCACCACTTAATTTTTCTACCTGTAAGTGATGCATCGAACGAGGAAACAACCACTGCTCAAGAAACTGGGCAGCAGTCATATGAAGATTATCATGAATGGTAATATATTCAGAAATATCTGTTATCACCTCTATTACCCGTTTATTTTCAGGAACCTGTAACCCATCTTGTTTATAAAATCCAACCTCCAACGTTTCACCATATTCAACATACCCTGTATCTGGTTCAGTTTCGCCGGTCATCACACGCAACAAGGTCGTTTTACCACAACCATTACTCCCAATAATACCAATTTTATCACCTCTATTACACGAATACGAAAAATTAGAAAACAATTCTATACCAGGATACGCTTTCGATACATTATGTAATTCCAGAATCTTATTTCCCAAACGTTTAGACTGAACAGAAATAGAAATATCTTTTTTTGCTGTGCCCTGCTGAGCTTTTTGAGACAAACTTTGGAATGCCTCCACTCTGTATTTAGCTTTAGTACCACGAGCTTTAGGTTGTCTACGCATCCACTCAAGTTCTGTAGACAGTAAGTTTTTAGCCTTAGAAACTTCAGACTCTTGTATTTCAATACGTTCTTGTTTTTTTTGAAGAAAATACGAATAATTCCCCTCATATCTATACGCTATACCATCATCAAGTTCAATAATAGTAGAACACACCCTGTCGAGAAAATACCTATCATGCGTAATCATAAATAAAGTAAGCCCCGAAGCTGATAAGAAGTTTTCGAGCCATTCAATAATATCAATATCTAAATGATTAGTCGGCTCATCAAGTATTAAAAAATCCGGCTGTTGAACTAACAATTTCGCCAGAGCAACACGTTTTTTCTGCCCACCAGATAGAGTTGATATTTGAGCCTGCTCATCGGATAAATTCATAACAGAAATAACACGTCGTACTTCATTTTCATAATCCCAGGCATTATACGCATCCATTTTATCAGTATATTTCTGAATATCTTTTTGATTATTAGAATTAAGACATTCATAATATTTCTCCTGCACACGAAGCAAATCTGTATGAGCTGAATATACCTCCTCAAACACCGACTTTTCAGAGACCAATACAGGAGACTGCTCCAAATACCCTATGGAAATATCAGAATCAATATCTATTGTGCCGGAAAAAGGAACATCCTGACCATTAATAAGAGAAAGCAACGTAGATTTCCCTGTACCATTATTAGCTACAAGAGCAATTTTATCACCCTTGTGTACAGAAAAAGACACATCAGAAAAAAGTTGAAGTTCTCCAAAAAATTTTACTACTTGATTAAAACGAAGATATGCCATAATAAAAAAAGGTTGCCAAAATATGACAACCTTAAACTACAATTATGTTAAAAAAAAATTAATCTGTTTTAAATCCAATAAGCACAGCCACACAACCACGTGCAAAAGTATCAGAAATTCTTTCATCATCGGTTTGCACCTCAATCGATACTATTAACTGTTGACTCGCTTCTAACTTAAAATCCCAAATGCGGGCATAATCTTTATCTTGATTTGTAAACAAAATATTTCTATCAGCATCCATTATTTGGAATTTAATAGTAGGAAGATCTGCATCACCACATATAGCTATACGATATTCCTGATTAGAATAAAACGTCTTATATAATTCTGCCGACTCTCCTTCTGAAAGCTCAGTTGCATTATAAATTCCATCATGCACAAAAGGCTCTAAATCCGGCTTACACTCATTTTTCGCAAACGATCTACACTGACCGTAACTAATTGAACTTACTAAAACAAAAGCAGTTACTATTCCTATAATTGACCAAACTTTTTTCATCTTATAATATGCTTTTAATTATTGGATAATTGAGTTTCTTAATTCAAGAGCAGCCGATTTTAATGTATCATACTGTTCTTGTGTTATATTTATTTTCTGAACCGATTTAAAATCACTTTTCTGCGTTTCTATATCAGTTACTACTTCAACTTTTTCTTTTTTAATTTCAACATTATCAAAAGCTGTTTTCACCGGAGATAACGATTCTAAAACATTCGCAACATCTTTATTGTCTGAATATGTTTCAAGCAATTGAATCAATTCATTAAAAGATAATTTTTGTTCGGCAATTCGTGTTATAAGGTTTTCCTGCTGAATACTATCAGCTAAACTTGTTGCTAAGTATAAACCTTCTATCCATCCACCCGCTAAAATTAAAGCTGCTGTTTCTGGTCTATTATCTTCTTTAAGTGTTGAATTTGAATTTAAAAAGGTTTCAGAAATAATTCGTACAACTGAATCTCTATTATCATGATTCGCCTCGAGTCTATCTACAATTGACTGGTCAATAGCTGTTAACAAATCTAAACCAATAGCTAATTTTTTTGACACATTCATATATTGCATTACTATAGCATCCTGCTCAAAAATACTGGCGTAACTTAAATCTGCACCATACACACCTAAATTTAATGCTTTTTGTTTGTCGGTATTATACTTTTTGGCATTACTTACCGGGTTTAATAAAGCTTCATTATAAATAGCTCCTGCTCTTTTCAAAAGCATTGCTGTTTCAACCGGCGAAGGTAAAGAAATCATTACTTTCTTCACATCTTCTACTATTTTCTTCTTCATTTGAAGATCTATTGCTTCTTCTGAATCTTGCGACGATTTTGTTCCTGAGCCACAACTAATAAATGATATCATCACACCAGATACCGCCAAAAAACGAGCAGTTCTAAATAGATTTTTACGCATAGATATTTTTTTTAATTATTGATTGCAATTTTATGTTTGAGTAAAAGTAATATATTTTTTTTAATTAACAAACAAAGATTATTTATTTTATGTCAAATATATATATTTTTTTTTTGATATCAATATTTCTCTCCCGAAATATATACTTTTGTATAAACAATCAAATTATACAAAGTTATGAATGATATTACAAACAAAACAAACCTTTTTAAAAAAAATCTCTTTTCCGGTGACACATCACTTGTTTTAGATACTATTTCTGATATTCGAAAAAACGGCTCTATCACTGTTATCCCCTTATTGCTCGATCTCTACATTGTCAATCAAAATAGTATTATTCAACAAGCTATTAAAGCCTGCTTATTTGATTTAAAAACACCGCAGGTTGCGCCAATAATTATTGAGGCACTCTCAGAAAAAAAATATAATCGTATTAAACCTTTTTTAATTGAAGTTATGTGGCAAGCTAACATTGACTTTAGTGAATATGCAAACATTATTGTCTCTCTCGTTTATTCTGATTCGTTTGAATCTGCAATTGAAGCTATGACTGTATTGGATACTATTTCTGAATCTATTACCAATAATGATAAGATTGTATTTAAAAAAGAGCTATCTAATGCTGCTCAAGATAAACAATCACCGCACAAAGATATCATTTATCAGGCTATTGAAATTTTGAATTAATTACCGGATAACCGGGACTGTCAATAAAATAAATATGAAAAAAATTCTTGTAATTGCAGGGGGAACAGGTTTTATAGGTTCACACATAATTAATGCGTGTAAAGATATATATACTATACGCATTTTATCTCGCTCGCACACTCACAAAATTAATGGTTGCGAAACTTTTCTGTGGCATCCCGAAACCGAAACATACGATTCGCGTGCTTTTGAGGGAGCTCATTGCATTATAAACCTAAGTGGAGAAAATATTTCGCATAAAAGATGGACTCATACACAAAAAAACAACATTCTCATGAGTCGAATACAATCATTACAAACTCTCTACAAAGCAACTCAAGAAACTTCAAACAGCATTAACCACATAATAAGTTCTTCGGCAACAGGTATATACGGTCACAAAAAGTCTCATGCAATTTATACCGAACAGTCGCCTACCGGTGATGATTTTTTATCGCACGTCTGCATTGAATGGGAAAAATATGCTCGCCGATTTAACAATATTGGCGTACACTCTACTATTATTCGCACAGGTGTTGTGCTCGATGCCCACAACGGGGCTTTTCCTCACATGATTCAAACTCTGCCTTTGAAAATGCTTGCCATCCCGGGAAACGGAAAACAATATGTTCCATGGATACATATTACTGATATCACAAACATGTATATATATTGTTTGCACAACAATTTATATGGCACATTCAATGCTGTAGCAGATGATTCTACTCAATATTGTGATATTATACAGTCCATAAAAAAAATTAAAAATTTTTTTTCTTTCACTATACCTTCATTTTTTCTCTCTGTAATACTTGGTGAAATGCATATTATTATTACAAAAGGGAACAAAATATCGAACAGTAAAATTATTTCTCATGGCTATACATTCACCTACTCTTCAATTTCAAAAACAATAAAGAATCTATTAACCTGAAAATGATTACACGTTTTGTGTTTTCAAAAAAATAAATTCTTCCTGACAAGCAATTACGTATACCTCTGCATATATTAGAGCTTATCCTGCCCAATTTTCTCTGTCTAAACTTCTATATTGAATAGCTTCTGCAACATGATGAGCCGAAATAACAGCAGAATTATCCAGATCTGCTATAGTACGGGAAACTTTTATAATTCTATCATACGCCCGAGCTGATAACCCTAATTTTTCCATTGCTTGTTTAAGCAAAGATGTACCAGCCTCGTCAAGTTTGCAAAATGTTCTGATTTCGCGTGTATCCATTTGTGCATTACAAAAAATTTCTTCGTACTTCTCAAATCTTTTTTGTTGAATATTCCGTGCCAATATTACACGTTCTCGTATAGACAAACTGGATTCTGCCGGAGTTTCCTTCGACAATTCCTCAAAGGGAACAGGCACAACTTCTATATGGATATCTATTCGATCAAGCAAAGGTCCGGAAATTCTGTTTAAATATTTTTGTACAGTTCCCGGACTACACACACACTCTTTCTCTGGATGATTATAATATCCACACGGACACGGATTCATAGAAGAAATAAGCATAAAACTAGCTGGGTAATCCACACTAAACTTAGCACGAGAAATATTTATTTTTCTATCTTCTAACGGCTGACGCATAACCTCAAGAACTGCTCGTTTAAATTCGGGCAACTCATCCAGAAAAAGCACACCATTATGTGCCAAAGATATTTCACCCGGTTGCGGGTATGTTCCACCACCAACAAGTGCCACATCACTTACTGTATGATGTGGCGAACGATATGGACGTTCAGTCATAAGCGACACATTGGTATGTAATTTTCCGGCAACTGAATGTATTTTTGTTGTTTCTAAAGCCTCCATAAGGGTTAATGGTGGCAAAATCGAAGAAATACGTTTGGCCAACATGGTTTTACCTGAACCTGGGGGACCTATCATTATAATATTATGTCCACCCGAAGCTGCAATTTCCAAAGCACGTTTTACATTTTCCTGACCTTTGACATCTTCAAAATCATATGCACAATTTTGTATGTTATTAAAAAATTCTTTTCGCGTATCAACCACCGTTTTTTCAATATCCGCTTTTCCATTAAAAAAATCTATAACTTCACGTAAAGATTCCACACCATACACATCCAAATTATTCACGACAGCTGCTTCACGTGCATTTTCTTTGGGTAAAATAAATCCCTTAAAACCATGCTTTTGAGCCTCTATTGCCATAGATAAAGCACCTTTTATTCGATGAACTCCTCCATCTAATGACAATTCGCCCATAATTAAATATTGGTGAATATGTGTATGATTCATTAATTCGGCTCCTCCTAAAATAGCAATAGCCAAAGGTAAATCATATGAAGTTCCTTCTTTCCGAATATCTGCAGGAGCCATATTTATAGTAATTTTCTTTCCCGGCCACTTATAATTATTGCTCCGCAATGCAGATTCTACACGCTGTTGACTCTCCTTAACTGCACTATCTGGCAAACCTACAATAAAAAAATTTATGCCGGTTGCGACATCTGTTTCTACGGTTATGATACGTGCATCAATACCATTAACCGCACCTCCGTACGTTTTTACTAACATGTTGCGACATTTTTTAGTATACTATTCTTTACTTCAACAAAGAACTTTATTTAATTTATATGTAACTCATGTTCAATTCCATGAATTAAAGCATGAATTATTTTAATATGAATTTCCTGTATTCTATCTGCATAGCCAATATGTGGTACTGTTATCGCAAAATCTGCATTTTTTAAGATATCACTTTCGGGGTTCCCGGTCAACAAAACTGTTTTCATACCTTTACTTCGAGCAGATTTCAGTGCTTGAATAATATTAGCAGATGTTCCCGATGTAGAAATTGCAAATAAAACATCAGTACTTTGTGCTACACTTTCTACATATCGACTAAACACGTACTCATAACCATAATCGTTTGCAACACATGAAATATGCGACACATCTGATATTGCAATTGCAGGAATAGATTTTCTGTGATTTCTAAATTTACCGGTTAACTCTTCCGCAAAGTGCATTGCATCTGTCATAGAGCCACCATTACCACACGTAATAATTTTACCCCCCGATTGTATTGCAGAAACTATTGTTTTACAAGTTTGTTCCAATACATCAAATAGTGATGGTTGCGATAAAAACTTTTCGAAAACTTGTTGCGACTCAATAAATTCTGTGCGAAATAAATTCTGCATAATACACTTAATTTAATAATAACATAGACACACACACAATTCTTATCTTAATCAGAATTTTTATTTTTTCGTTTAAAAATA
The DNA here is from genome assembly GCA_046482735.1 of Bacteroidales bacterium. Taxonomy (GTDB): domain Bacteria; phylum Bacteroidota; class Bacteroidia; order Bacteroidales; family UBA1715; genus JAQICB01. The sequence goes on from JAWOEL010000051.1 coordinate 24,831, forward strand.
TATGCTTTGCTTTCCTCACGCTTTAATAATCGTTCTATATTTTTTTTATGTGTTAATACTAACAATACAGAAAGTAGTATTGAAAAAAACATTAAAGAAACAATAGTTGTTTTACCTACCAAAATAACCATAATAGGGAAAGAAAAGCCCGCCATTAAAGAACTCAATGAAACATATTTTGTTATTATTAAGGTCCACGCAAATACCACAAAAGCAACTATAGCAGCTTCAGGTGCTATTGCAAAAGCTACGCCCAATAAAGATGCCACACCTTTGCCACCGCGAAATTTAGCGTATATTGGAAATATATGCCCCACAACAGCCATTCCACCAAACAATAACTGCAAATTTACATAATCGGATGTACCGGCTATTAAATAAGGAAAAAACACAACAAACTTTGCAGGTATGTATGCTTTTAATACATCAATAAAAAAAACAGGTATACCGGCTTTTTTTCCAAGCACTCTAAAAGTGTTTGTAGTACCAGCATTGCCGCTACCGTATTCTCGTATATCTATTCCATAAAAAAGTTTTCCTATCCATATTGAAGTCGGCACAGATCCTACAAGGTATGCTGCAAGTGCGGCTAGAAATATGTATACATTTTCCATAATTTCTTTTTAATTTTGTATCATGCAAAAATCAATAAAAAAACGCATTCACGCAAACTTTTTTGTTTAAATCCCCTTAAAACAGATGTAGCACACTCATAAACAAACAAATATACTAAGAGGTATCATGTTTTCGAAACCACATTTTTTTTGTATAAAATATTCATCCCATACCATACAATGCCTATTGTCAACACACCAATCACAAGTGTTACTGTATGATAAGATGTATTATTATAAGAAAAAAGTTGTTTCATAAACTCTGTATGTATATTATCATGAGTTATAAGAAAATTCCCCGTCACGACCAAGGCATTATTTACAAAATGAGCAATTATTGGTATCCATACAGACCCTGTCCACAGAAACACCAACCCATAGAGAACACCTAAAACTACTCGTGGTATAAAATTATACACATCAAAATGCAATACACTAAATAAAAGTGCTACAAACAAAACTGCTCTGTATGGATTTTTAAACACTTGAACACAATAGGTTTGCAGCATTCCTCTAAAAAAGAACTCCTCTACTACAGCTGGTATCACAGCCATCAACACTAATTGCACAAAAAAATCTTTACCATCTGTATCAGACATTAAAAAAGCATAAACTTTTTCATTTTGTTCATATAGCTTAGTAAAAACTGATTCAGACGAAAGAAAAGCAGACACTATCTTTTCATTAAAAAAAGATAAAGCATTAATACCGGGAATAAAAACTATCATTAACAACACGAAATAAACCGTAAAATAAGCATATTTTCGTGGTAATCTTGCAATTAATTGAAACGGGCGGCTACTGTAGCTATACAGCAAAACAACAGCAGGCACTAAAAAAACAACGATTGACTGCAATAATAATGCCTCACGGATATAATTTTTATTATGTAATAATTGAGATGCCTCAATTAATCTACGAGTATACTCATCATACCCCAGATTATGCAGAGCCGCAAATATATGACCGAAAAAGAACTGTATCCCTACTGCACAAATAATAGAAATAACAATTCCCGCAAGCAAGCGGGCATACAATGGTAACTGATAAAATGAACGTATCATTTTTGTATCCCCGCTACAAATTCCAAAATATGATTTTGAGGTGAAAATTCTTTCACCGTACACAATCCTAATTTTTCTATTGCAACATCAATAGGATTA
>JAWOEL010000106.1:0-25077 GCA_046482735.1 Bacteroidales bacterium
GCTGCAAATATGACGGTAGGTGAACATGCGGGTGTGTATATGGGAACCGCACATGCAAAGTATATGCAAAAAATGGAAGATGCAAGTCTCTTGGTATGGGAACCATTTGTAAAAATGCCTTTGTGGAATATGTATAACAAACAAATAGAATCTCATATAGCCGATGTGAAAAATATTGGCGGACCACTTGCAGGAGCTATAACTGCCGGCAAATTTTTACAAAAGTTTGTACAATATCCGTGGATCCATCTTGATATTTCTGGTTCAGCTTTTTTTAAACAAGCATATACCTATAAAGGAAAAGGGGGTACCGGATTTGGCGTTCGTAGTGTGTACCATTTTGTAAAAGAATTGTTGTAATGTCTTTGAATTTTAAATATATACATACTGATTATTTATTAGAAATTTCTGAACAAAACACCGACTTTATAGCACATGTTGTATCAATTTTTTTTGAGGAAACACCTGTTTTTCTGAATGAATTATTTGTTGCTGCAGAAGCACATAATGTAAGTGACGTGCGAAGAATACGTCATACTTTGCGTTCTTCATTTGCGATTATTGGGATTTCCGAATTATGTAAAGAGTCATATTTTTTATCAACAGAAGCCTTATCAGACCAAACGTGTACACAAATTATTGCAAATCGTGAAAAAATTATCCATCAATTTAATTGTATTTGTGATGAATTACGTACATTTACCGAGAGTTTAAGGTAGAAAAAGAGAAAATTATGATTCAGGTTTTACAACGTAAAGACACTCCCGTAGTGGTGTTTAATGGTGTCTTTCGTCTTAATTCACATGTTGCATTATCTATACAAGATGAGTTGCTTGATTTATGCAAAGATAATTCTGTTGTTATTTTAGATTTATCTGAAATAAAATTTATAGATAGTGCCGGATTTGGAATGCTTATATCAGTTCTTAAAAAAGCAGAGGAATATAAGTCTCAATTGGTTTTTTGTGAAATCACTCCCATGCTTGCTGACTTAATTGATGTAATGCAATTACGAAATATATGTAATATAGTTCCAACTGTTGAAGATGCATTGAATTCTGCATAGTTTGGTTATATATCGGTGTTATTACATTTTAAGTTGAAAATACATTCTTATAATTCAATTATAGTCTCTGCAATTGGCAGAATACGGAGAATTGCAGATTAGTGTAACAGTGGTGTATGTGAAGTTTCTGACAAGTATGAGTTCACAGTATTTAAATAGTGTGTTGGTTAGTATTAAATAAATTATAATTTAATATGTATGTATTATTAGCTTTTTATATATTTGGAACATATTTGTAATGTTATCATAAATTAATATGAAAAAATATTTAGTATTAGTAAGTTTTATCTTTTGTATGTATTCTGTTTTATGTGCCCAGGTAAATGATTCTTTACAAGAAAACAAAGAACAAGAAGAGGTTCAAATATATGATAATGCTGCTGATTCCATATATTTAAAATGTTTGCATGAACATCGACATTTTATTTCAACAAATGCTCTGCAATTTATAGTAGGCACAATAAATCTTAATTATGAATTTCGTGTAGCAAATCAATATGCTCTTAAAATTGGTGGCGGTACTGTTTTAGGATATAGAATATTAGTAAATAAACATATAACAGTAGCTGATGGAGCACACTATTTTTTAATAGAACCGCGGTTTTATAGCTATTCTTCTACTCAGAATTGTTGGATGCAAATGGGAATAGCTGTATCATATAAATACTGGGATTATATTCACAAAATTCAGGAAGAAGGTCAGGATGGATATACTTCGAAAGAAATTGAACAACATATGTTTGGTGCATCGATTATTGGAAAGCACCCCGTTTCTGCCGGTTTTACCTTTGAGTATCAGTTAGGTGTAGATGTTGGCTCTCTTGATAATGATACGTATATTTCCCCTAATTTAGGTTTTTCTTTAGGCTGGACTTTGTAATTATTGGTATTACAAACTTAATCTTATAATGCAGATTTTACTTAAACTTATATTTGGTTCATGTTTATTCAACAATCGAACACTCAAAACAAAATAGAAGTATGCAAGATATTTAAGTTTAAAATCGTATTGTAAAATGTTGTTTCGCAATACCGGTTCTAAAAAAAATAAGTCCCATTTTACATAAATCCACACTTATACTTACTCGTTTATCAGTACATATTTTTTTCCAGGCAGTATTCATTCCTTTGCTCCAATATATATCATCAAATACAAGTATAGTTTTACTATGGCAATAAGGATATAATTTTTCAAAATAATCTAATGTAGCTTCTTCTTGATGGTTACCATCTATAAATGCTATATCTATTGTACCTAATTTTTTTATAGCGGGAGAGAGTGTGTCGGCAAAACTACCAATTCGTATTGTCGCATTGGTGCATCCACATGCGGTAAATGTATTGCGTGCTATTGCAGCAATTTGTTCGGCTCCTTCGAGACTTATAAATTGTGCTTGCGGAACAGCTTTGGCAATATAAGCACCACTAATGCCTAATGAAGAACCTATTTCTAATATGTTTTGTGCATGTATATACCGTGTTAAGCGAAATAATAATTGTGCATATTTTTGAGGAGATAAGCTCGTGCGAGCAATATCTTTCACCTTTCTTTCATGAGTATGAATTACCTGAGAACCGGCACCAAAATCTTGAACAGTAATGCGAAGATGCGATTTTTTTATATTTTTTCGCTCCTTCTCAATTATTGCGTACTCCGGATATTGTGTTTTGTCGCGTAAAACGTCTCTAATAAAAGAATAGACAAAAGGGGAATGTATAGCGTGTCCAAATTTATGTCGTGAACTAAGATAATACAACAATGTATTTCGAATAAGATATAAATTCATGATTGATATAAGTAGGTATGTTTATTATTTCTTTTTTGTATTGCACAATTACAGTCATCATTTTTATTCATGTTTTTATACCGTTTTTTTGCTGCTTTATTAGCTTTGCGAATATTTGATGATGCACATGATTGTACACAAAATACAGAAATAAGTAAAAATAAAAATATATGTAATCTTTTCATATGTATATATAGTTATTGACGTTAATTTATTATCAGATTGTACTATAATTATCTCAACTTATCAGGATAAAGTATTATATCTTGTTATATGATTGTTTTTTAATGACTACAGCTCCTTATTAATCATTGTACAATATTATATATTCTATTTGAAAGTGCTAAAAATATTAAAATTATGTTACAAATATATTGTAAATTTACAATTTCAAACAGGTATAACAATACTAATATTATAAGAATGTATGAATTTAATTCATCCTCCGGTAATGCAACTATATAAACATATATTAATTTTTATTTTTGTCAGTTTATCAGTTTCTGTTTTTTCTCAGCAATTTGAATGGAACGGAAAATATGAGTTTATCGCTGATAACCGGGAATATTTTTCACCATATGGATTTCCTCAAACTATTTTACAATCTCGTATGTCTGGAGAAGCAGGCATTCGCCTCGATTCAAATCAGGTTTGTATGGGAGGAGTATCTTATACGATAAAGCACGGAGAAAATCATTTTAAAGAAATGCCAATTTTATTGGCCTATTACAGATATTCTCACAATGCATTAACATTCAAGGCCGGTTCTTTTCCATACAAATATACTTTACCATATGTTTTATATACAGACTCTTTGCTATATACCCGACCCAATATTGAGGGTATGCTTTGTTCTTTTGAAAACCAACATATACAACAGCATTTTTTTATTGATTGGTTATTTCAGCAAAACTATGGTGAACATGAACAATTTATGGCAGGAACCTATGGTATAGCACAATACAAAAATGTACTTTTACGCAATGATTTTTATTATCTTCACGAAGCATATGATATTGAGACAGACGGAAAACAAGTTATTGATAATGGTGCTGTACATATAGGTATTGGATATGATTTTTCTCAGGCATCGTCATTTTTAGACACAGCACATATTACAATAGGAGGTTTACATAGTTGGTATAGATTTCGTCCCGACCAAAGTGTTATTTCTCAGGGAGTATTACTTTTGTCAGATGTTTTTTATAATAATATTGGTTTAGAAACAACAGTTTATTATGGTGACAAAACACATATTAATTTAGGAGATCCATTGTATCGAAGTGGCGAATATACACGGTTTAATGCTGTATTTGCTCCACGTTTACACGAACAAGTTTCTACATCATTTAAATTTTGTATGCATATAGTAGATTCTGAAATAAATTATTCCCAACAAATACAGGTAACTGTATTACTAAACTAGAAGCAACAATATACATGAACAGTGCATTAGATATTGAAATACAATTTTTACCGGGAGTAGGACCGAAGCGTGCGGAGCTTTTGCACAGCGAATTGGACATTTCTACAATTCGCGATTTGCTCAATTGTTTTCCATTTCGATATATAGACCGAACTGAATTTTATCCAATACGTGAGTTACATCCCTCCACCTCGCAGGTTCAGGTAAAAGGTGTGATAACTAAAATAATGAAAGAAGGTGTTGGTGCAAAACAGCGGTTAAAAGCATATTTAACAGACCAAACAGGCGTTTTGGAGTTAGTATGGTTTAAAAACATTTCATGGATAGCAAAAAATATAAAACCAAATACAGAATATGTTGCATTTGGTCGTTTATCCGAATTCAGATCAACCATTTCTATGGTACATCCAGAAATAGAGGTTTTAGCAAAATTTCAAGAACGATCCTTTCAGGGGTTGTATGGAGTATATCCATCTACAGAAAAAATTAAAAAAGCGAATATACATGGTAGAGTATTTCGTAATATGGTAGAAAAAGCTTTTGAGAAAATTGGAAACGAACCAATTACGGAAACCTTACCAGCATCTTTAATAGAAGAGTTATCCTTACCTAATTTACGAAATACGTATAAAACTCTTCATATGCCCAAAAATTTACGTGATGTATCTAAAGCACAATTTAGGGTTAAATTTGAAGAATTGTTTTGGGTACAACTTATGTTGGCATATCGAAAACAGATTCATCAACGATTTGTAAAAGGATTTACATTTTCGCGTACACAAGATTATTTGCTTAAACTTTTCTACACCAAACATTTACCCTTCCCATTGACCAATGCTCAAGTACGTGTAATGGCAGAAATTAGGGGAGATGTTGAACAGGGTAAACATATGAATCGCCTAATACAAGGAGATGTAGGAAGTGGAAAAACTTTAGTTGCAATGTTATCTATGCTTATGTCTATTGATAATGGATACCAAACATGTTTAATGGCACCAACAGAAATATTGGCCCAACAACATGTTCAATCAATATCCAAAATGTTGCATTCATTACCTATTACAATTCGGATGTTGACCGGGTCAACTAAAAAAGCAGAACGAAAAGAAATTCATGAGGGCTTACAAAATGGTTCTATTCATATAATTGTCGGAACACACGCTTTGTTGGAAGATGTTGTACAATTTAAAAATCTTGGCATGTGTGTGATTGATGAACAACATCGGTTTGGTGTTGTTCAACGAGCTAAATTATGGAAAAAAAATTCACTTACACCGCATATTTTAGTAATGACAGCAACACCAATACCTCGCACCTTGGCTATGACATTGTATGGAGATTTGGATGTATCTATTATTGATGAATTACCTCCGGGACGAAAACCTATAAAAACAGCAATGTTGTATGATTCTCACCGACAAAAAATGCACAGACTTATACGTGATCAAATTTCTCAAGGTCATCAGGTGTATATTGTGTATCCTTTAATACAAGAATCTGAAAGTCTTGATTATAAGGATTTAGAAGATGGATACGCAGGTATTACTCAGGTTTTCCCTCCGCCAAAGTATTCAACTGTAGTTGTTCATGGAAAAATGAAACCGGATGAAAAAGAAGCGGCTATGCAATTATTTGCATCCGGGCAGGCTCAGATAATGGTTTCTACTACCGTTATAGAGGTAGGAGTTGATGTTCCCAATGCTACAGTTATGATTATAGAAAGTGCAGAACGTTTTGGTTTATCGCAACTTCACCAATTACGAGGACGTGTTGGGCGAGGTGGAAGCGAATCTTATTGTGTACTTATGGCGGGATATAAATTATCTGACGAAGGAAAAACCAGATTGCAAAGTATGGTAGAAACTACAGATGGTTTTGAATTATCTGAAGTTGATCTAAAATTACGCGGACCGGGTGATCTTGAAGGTACCCAACAGAGCGGTATCCCATTTTCTTTTAAATTGGCTAATTTATCAAAAGATGGTTCAATTTTAAAATTAGCTCGGCACAAAGCATTTGAAATATTAGAAAAAGACCCTGAATTATCTCTGCCGGAACATTCTATGTTACATAAGGGTCTGAAACAGCGTCATGCTCAAAAAATCTCATGGCGCGATATAAGTTAACAATTATGAATTTATCTCACGATACGATTATTGATTTTCAACATACAGTTTTACAAAAAGGTAAAGAGCTTTTTCGCCATATGCCGTGGCGAGACGATACAAATCCATATTATATATTAGTATCTGAATTAATGTTGCAACAAACACAAGTCTTCCGTGTTGTACCGAAATTTCAGGAATTTATTATCGTTTTTCCTACAATCAGGGACTTAGCAGAAGCTCCTTTCGAGGAAGTATTATCTCTGTGGTCAGGATTGGGGTACAACAGGCGTGCACGTTTTTTGCACAACTCTGCACAAATGATATGCACCCAATACAATGGTAAAATACCTAGTTCTTACGAAGAATTACTAACATTACCCGGAATAGGACCAAATACTGCCGGAGCAATTTTGGTATATGCGTATAACCAACCATTTGTGTTTGTTGAAACAAACATTCGCACTGTTTTTATTTACACTTTTTTTCCTGATACCAAAGTGAAAATCAAAGAACATACGTTATCTGAATTGGTAAAGCAAACATTATATGCAGACAATCCACGACTTTGGTACTGGGCACTGATGGATTACGGGGTTAATATAAAAAAGACAATAAAAAACTATAATGTGTTTTCTGATAAACATACCAAACAATCTAAATTTGAAGGCTCATTTCGGCAAAAACGAGCACGAATTGTTCGCTTGCTTTTGCAGGAGTCAGGCGTAAATGAACAAGCTATAACAGAGTATATGCAGATTAATAAAGAGGTATGTTTAGAAATTTTGAATAGTTTAGTAAAAGATGGATTAATCGAAAAAAAAGGGGAGAGGTACCATATAAAAAATTAAATAAAACTTAGGTTAAAACATTATTCGGGCAATAATTGAATAATTGGCATTAAAGCCTGTTTCAATTAAATTATAATTAATAAAATCTATCTGACCTCCGGTAAACACATAGTAATCGCTCAATGGAAACTGTATACCTGCACCAATTTGTGGACCATACCCAAATGTAGAATAAATAGCACCTTCGTTTACATAATTTGTTGAAAAGTACATATTTCGTTTTACCGGACCTATTTCCATTTTATGAGAATCTGTTTGGAGAAGCGAAGCTATAAAACCAACATCTAAGTATGGTGTAAACATTTTTTCTATTGGAAATAGTATATGCATACCACCACTCACATTAAATCGTTTTTCCGAGGCAGAAATGGTGCCTTTTTCAGTGTTTGAATAACTGGAAGGATCTGTTGAAGTTTCTGTTAAATCGAGTACAAATACGCCATAGGAGTTTAATAATAAAATATCTAAATTAGTATAAAAACTAATAGTAGGACTGGTGTAATATTGCAGATTCAAGCCAACACCTATAGCAGGGTCGTAAATAAACCGTCCGGGAACTTGTTCTAAAGAAAAGTTGCTATTAAGATATTCACTGATATCCTCACTTGTTTGTTGTTGTCCCACAACATCATTCAAAGAAACCGGCCTGCTGAATGCACCATTATAATATAAAGCATCATGCCGGTTACCAAAATACATTTCCACATTCACTCCCCAATACATACCAGGTTCTTTACCGCCATTTTGTGCATATAATGCCGATTGCAATACAATAATCAATGTTATAATACCATAAACATATTTCATCGATACATATTTAATTAATATACGATTCTGAATTATTATAGATTTTGTGTGTATGTTCAACATGCCTGTCATCAGTATACATTATTTGATAGCTATAAGCAGGCAATGTGACAGTTACTTGTTGTGAATCAATTGTATACCTTATATCAGGATTTAACCTCATATATTTTTTATCGTTCGAAAAAGAAGGTAATTCAAAAGAAATTGTAGCCTCGGAAGCCGCCTTGTTGAACATAACAATAGCAGAATAACAAAAATAATTGCGTGAATATACGAGTTGCTGAACACTTTCATACAAAACACAAAAATCTCCATAAATTAATGCCAAATTATTTTTTCGCAATTGTAATAATTTTTTAGTCTCTGCCAGAGTCGATTGTTCATGTATTGATAATTTTTCGAAACGCATTGGTCTGCGATTATCAGGATCACCACCACCCGGCATACCGATTTCATCACCATAATATATAACCGGAACGCCGGGGATGGTTGAAATACAAGCTGTTAGTAATAGTAGTTTTTTGTATCCCACCGGATTTTTAACAGTTATATGTCTGTTCCAACCTTCTTGTTCAGCATTTTGATTCATCTGCAAGTCTTCACCAGCATACGAAATAAAACGCGGCATATCATGATTACCGGTAATATATCCCATTAAATTATGAGCACCAAAACTATAAATATCTTGTTTGATTGACGTTACAAGTGATTTAAAAGGAGCATGCTCGTATAAAAAAGTATTTCGAAGTTCATAGTATACATTAAACGAAAACTGACCATCATGAATACCTGAATTTATATACGATTGAAGCATTTCCCGACCACCAAAAGTTTCACCTATCTGATAAAGGCGACGATTTTCTTTAAGCATCACCTCTTCTTTTAATTTTTTGGTAAGCATTCGCCAGAATTTGACAGACACATGTTTTGTTGCATCATACCGAAAACCATCAATATTATATTTTTTCACCCAATCAACCGCAATGTCAGTCATTAATTCTAATACCTCAGGAACTTCGAAATTTAAGGTAGGTAAAAACTCTTCAAACCAGGTAGTAAAACGTTGATCTTCCCATCTGCCAATATTTAAACTCCCGTCAGGAAGTTTTAAATCTGTAACCCAATCAGGATGTTCGGTAAAAATAGGATTATCTTTGTGAACATGATTTGAAATATGATCAATAAGAATAGAGATATTATGAGTATGAGATTCAGCTATAAATTCATTAAACTCATTTTCTGTACCAAAGCGATCATCAATTTTATCTGATTCAACAGGCCAATATCCATGGTACCCGGTAAACTTTTGTCCATGAAGTTCCACATATGAATCCGGATTTTTCACTATTGGCGAAATCCAGATTGTATTAATTCCCAATTGTGGTATATACCCGTCAACAATTTTTTGAGTTACACCGGCAATATCACCGCCATGAAAATTTAATTTTGCATGAATGTCAGGTTCATGTACCGGACGATCATTATGAGTATTACCATTATAAAATCTATCAATAAGAATAAAGTAAATTATTTGCGCTTCTTTATCATCTTTGGTAAGCTGATTAGTCGAATTAACAATTTTGCCATATTCTAAAGGAATAAGAATATCCTGTGCCATATTGGTCTTAGAATAACAATAACAGCGAATAAACGATCGTTTTTCTTTTTGTGCAGCAAGCGGTATTGTTATCATCAATCGCTTATTAAAGAAAAAAATATTTTCATCAGCTAACACATTGTTTTGCCATAAAGCAAGAATTCCAGTAACCTCTCCATCAACATGTATAACAATATTGGTATCTACATAATTGATAGGAGTAGCATGAATATAGGTATTTTCTGAAGGGAACGGCACTGTTAACAAAGAATTATAACCACCATATCCATTATCTATAACATCAGAATTTAATGGATCGGTTATCCAATTACCATCAACAATAATTTGATACGCATAAATACCCGGTTCTATTTCCAGATTAATATGCCATTCACCATGTTCCGAATGCAAATTATATCCATCAGGATTCCAACTGTTAAAATCACCTGCAATTTGAACAGAATGAGGCATTCCCTCTAATGAAACAGAGTACGCGTATCTGATTTTTTTTGACTTAAATAAGGGGATATCAGTACATTCTCCATCATTAAAAGTAACATGAAGAACATCTACCGGTTTAAGTAGAGAATTATTAGTTACCTCAAGTAATACCTGATGTTTATTTTTATTTTCCCAAGCAGTAATTCCATTTGGTGCAGTTATAGACTGTATTGTATCGCAATCATTTATATAATCCTCTAAACAAACTAATGTTTTTGAAATATTTAATTGTATAGGCGTATTAATATGAAAAACATGTTGCCCCATTTACTATTCTGATTTTTTACTTCGTTTTTTACGTGAATTAGTTTTTCTTACAACAATCTCATCACGAACACAATCTATTGTTACTTTAGTATGACCTTTCAAAGAGTGAGCTAACATAAATTCAGCCATAGGATCCTCTAAATATTTTTGAATAGCACGTTTAAGAGGACGAGCTCCGAATTTTTGGTCATAACCTTTATCAACGATAAAATTGCGAGCAGCCTTGGTTAAGGTTAGCGAGATATTTAACTCATCAACACGAGCAAATAAATCCTGTAACTCAATATCAATTATTTTGTCGATTTCTTTTTTAGATAATGTGTTAAACTGAATCATATCATCAATTCGATTCAAAAACTCAGGAGCAAAAGCCTTTTTAAGAGCTTTTTCCACTACAGATTTTGAATAATCATCATATTGATCTTCTTTGGATTTTGTACTAAACCCAACATTGCTGCCAAATTCCGTTAATTCACGAGTACCGATATTTGAAGTCATAATAATAATTGTATTCTTAAAATCAACTTTACGACCAAAACTATCAGTTAAATGCCCCTCATCAAGAATTTGCAAGAGTATATGAAAAACATCCGGATGAGCTTTTTCAATTTCGTCAAGCAATACAACCGAATAAGGTTTTCTTCGAACTTTTTCTGTTAACTGACCACCCTCTTCATAGCCAATATATCCCGGAGGAGCACCAACAAGACGAGATACCGCAAATTTTTCCATATATTCACTCATATCAACACGAATAAGTGCATCTTTCGAATCAAATAAATATTCGGAAATCACTTTAGCAAGTTGCGTTTTTCCCACACCTGTAGGACCAAGAAAAACAAAAGAACCAATAGGTTTTCGTGGATCTTTCAGCCCTGCACGATTACGTTGAATCGCCTTAACAATACGTTTAATAGCCTCATCTTGACCAACAATACTGTTTTTTATTTCACTATACATTTTTAACAAACGCGTACTTTCTTCCTGAGCAATTCTATTTACCGGAACACCGGTCATCATAGCAATAACAGACGCAACATCCTGTTCCGTTACCGGTTCACGTTTCGAAGCCAAGGCTTCTTCCCATTTTTGATTTTCATCATCAATTTTTTGCAACAATTCTTTTTCAGTATCTCTATAACCTGCAGCTAACTCAAACTGTTGATTTCGAACCGCATCAATTTTATTTTCACGCAATTCTTCAATGTCTTTTTCAAGTTTTTCGATATGTTCAGGCACCTGAATATTTTGAATATGCACTCTGGCACCGGCCTCATCAAGAGCATCGATAGCTTTATCGGGTAGGTGACGATCAGAAATATAGCGTTGAGTTAAATACACACACGCTTTTATAGCATCGTCTGTATATTCAACACCATGGTGACTTTCATAATGATTTTTAATATTATTAAGAATTTCCATAGCCTCTTCAGCAGTAGAAGGCTCAACAATTACTTTTTGGAACCGACGCTCAAGAGCACCATCTTTTTCAATATTTTGACGATATTCATTTAAAGTAGTAGCACCTATACATTGAATTTCTCCACGAGCCAATGCCGGTTTCAACATATTTGCCGCATCAAGAGATCCGGTAGCACCACCGGCACCAACAATTGTATGAATTTCATCAATAAACAATATAATGTTTTGAGCACGAGAAAGCTCATTTAACATAGCTTTTATACGCTCTTCAAATTGACCACGATACTTTGTTCCCGCAACAATAGAAGCTAAATCTAGCGTCACAACCCGTTTGTTGAACAAGATACGAGGAACCTGTTTTTTTATAATACGAATAGCTAATCCCTCAGCAATTGCAGATTTCCCAACACCTGGTTCACCTAACAAAATAGGATTATTCTTTTTACGACGACTCAAAATTTGAGCAATACGTTCAATTTCTTTTTCACGTCCGACAATTAAATCAAGACGCCCCTCTTCAGCAGCTTTGGTAAGATTTATACCAAAATTATCCAAAACAGGTGTTTCATGACGTTTTTCTGAACGGGGAGGAGTTGGTTGATTTGAACGCGGCGGAATTTTCATATCACTTTCATCATCGTCATCATCAAACGGAGTATGTTTATCTTCAGGAACCTGAATGTCCAGATTTTTTTTCACCTCTTCGTATGTTACATTCAGTGATTCAAAAAATTGAGTAACCATAGATTTTTTGTTTTTTAAAATAGCAAGTAATAAATGTTGTGCATCGGCTTTATTATGGGACATAATTTTAGCTTCGAGAGTAACTATTTTTAAAATTTTTTCGGATTCTTTATTAAATGGTATAGAAGATTGGAAATCTTCTGGTAAGGGATTTTTCTGACGTAATTCAGATTCTATTTTATCACGAACCATAACTAAATCAACACCCAAATCTTCCATTACTTGTATTGCATGTGACGAACCTTCACGCAAAATGCCCAAAAACAAGTGTTCGCTCGAAATTAATTCATTTCCCAAACGAATAGCTTCCTCACGACTATATACCAATATTTCACGTAATTTTTTTGAGAATATCGTATTCATAATTAATTATATTCCTTTTTTTATCTTATTATAAACTACATTTTGTACAATAATACTAAAATTTATTGTACTTTAGACACGCTTTAGGGACAGAATTTACATTTTTTTTAGATAATGTGTTATGAACAAAAATTGTTAATAACTACATCTTTTTAAATTATGAAAATATGTTTGGATTAAAGTACTTTGTTGCATTAAAGATAGAACATATATATCATTTCAATAGTTTAAAAGTTTTTAAAGTTATAAATACATGAATGAGGGCGAAAAAATAATTAACGTCAATATAGAGGAGGAGATGAAATCTTCATATATTGACTATTCAATGTCTGTGATAGTTTCACGTGCATTACCTGATGTAAGAGATGGATTTAAACCCGTTCATCGAAGAGTACTTTTTGGTATGCATGATTTAGGTGTTCGAGCAAGTGCATCATATAAAAAATCAGCAAGAATTGTAGGTGAAGTATTGGGTAAATACCACCCACACGGTGATTCATCTGTATATCTTACAATGGTACGTATGGCTCAGCACTGGTCTTTAAGATACCCACTCGTAGAAGGCCAGGGTAACTTTGGCTCGGTAGATGGTGACCCGCCGGCAGCAATGCGTTATACAGAAGCACGTTTACGAAAAATAGCTGAAGAAACATTAGTTGATATAGAGAAGGAAACAGTTGATTTTCAATATAATTTTGATGATACTTTATTTGAGCCAACTGTATTACCAACACGAATTCCTAATTTATTGGTAAACGGAACATCGGGTATTGCCGTTGGTATGGCAACCAATATGGCACCGCATAATTTAAAAGATTCTATACAAGCTATTGTTGCCTATATTGATAATAATGATGTTGATATAGAAGAGCTTACGAGCATTATAAAAGCACCGGATTTTCCTACTGGGGGCATTATATATGGCTACCAAGGTGTGAAAGATGCATACCAAACCGGGCAAGGACGTATACTTATGCGTGCTAAAGTATCTGTAGAAACTGAAAAATCAGGCAAAGAAAAAATAATTGTTACTGAAATACCATATCTTGTTAATAAATCAGAGTTAATTAAAAAAACTGCTGATTTAATTATTGACAAAAAAATCGATGGAATTTCTGAGGTGAACGACGAATCCGACAAGGAGGGAATGCGTATAGCATACACACTTAAACGTGATGCGATAGCAAATATTATCATCAATAAATTATATAAATACACCTCATTACAAACATCTTTTAGCGTTAATAGCATTGCACTGGTCAAAGGCCGACCCCAAATGCTTAATTTAAAAGATATTATTCATTGTTTTGTAGAACACAGACACGATGTTGTTATTCGAAGAACCGAATACGAACTTAAAAAAGCTCAGGATCGTGTTCATATTCTCGAAGGATTAATTATTGCAAGTGATAATATTGATGAAGTAATATCTATAATAAGGGGTGCAGAATCTCAAACTGTTGCCAAAGAAAAATTAGTAGAACGTTTTGAGTTTTCTGAATTACAAGTTAATGCTATTATCCAAATGCGTCTTGGTCAATTAACAAAATTAGACCAAAACAAATTACGCAATGAATATGAGGAGATTATGGCCTTAATTAAACATTACGAAGAAATTTTAGGAAATGAAGAACTTCGTATGGAAATAATAAAAGGTGAATTATTAGAGGTAAGCGATAAATTTGGAGACGAAAGACGAACAGAAATTGTACAATCTGCTGAGGAATTTAACCCTGAAGACTTTTATGCAGATGAAGATATGGTAATAACTATATCACATCTCGGATATATAAAACGTACACCGCTTACAGAATATAAATTACAAAATCGTGGTGGGGTAGGTTCTCGCGGTGGAAATGCTCGTAATGAAGATTTTATTGAAGATGTTTTTATCGCATCTATGCATAATACGATGTTGTTTTTTACCAAAAATGGTAAATGTTTCTGGTTAAAAGTATATGAAATACCAGAAGGAACAAAAATCTCAAAAGGACGAGCTATTCAAAACTTGTTGAATATAGAGCCGGGTGATTCTATAAAAACTTTTATAAATGCAACTTCTTTAAATGATGAAGAATATATAAATAACAATTTTATTGTACTGTGTACTAAAAAAGGAATTATTAAGAAAACAGCATTAGAAGCATATTCACGACCTCGCCAAAATGGGGTAAATGCAGTTACCATTCGAGAAAATGACGAATTATTGAATGCGGTAATGACTAATGGTAATCATGATATTTTAATGGCTGTAAAATCAGGAAAAGCAATACGATTCCCCGAAGCCAAAATACGTGCAATGGGACGTACAGCTACCGGAGTAAAAGGAATTACGTTAAATTCTGAAGATGAAGTGATAGGTCTGGTTTGTTTAGAACCCGGAGATAATAAATCAATTTTAGTTCTTTCCGAAAAAGGATATGGAAAACGCTCTTTATTAGACGATTATCGTATCACAAACAGGGGCGGGAAAGGAGTAAAAACAATAAATGTAACGGAAAAAACCGGTTCTTTAGTTGCCTTAAAAGCAGTAAATAATTCTGATGATATTATAATAATTAATCAATCAGGATTAACTATTCGAATAGAAGTATCAAAATTACGTGTTATGGGACGAACAGCTCAGGGGGTTCGATTAATAAATTTACGTAACGGAGACTCTATAGCATCAATTTGTCCAATTGAAGTAAGTGAAGAGGAACACGAACAACGCTTATTGGAAAATCAATTAGATGAAGAAATTGATGATGAATCTGTTGATTCTGATGATACAAATTTACCGGATGATGAAACAGATAATCCAGAAGAAACAAAATAAAAGAAAATTAAATGTGTTATAACAATATTTGTAATGTGTAAAAAAAGAAAATTATGAGAAAAATTATTGCATTATTCGTATTAGTAGGTTTTTATTCCTTTGAACTAGTTGCTCAGCAAGTCGAAATTACATGGCCAATGGTCGTAGCTGAAACAGAAAAATCCGATGAACAAATTAAACATCACCGAAAAAAAGAAAAATCTCGTATATGGGTAGACCGCGGAAGAAAATATGTAGATTTATACACTTTTGACTTAAAAGAAGCTTTTCCCGGGATGAATGAAACGGATGTGTTACATATTATGAAAAATACTCCTGAGAGTAAAAAAACAAAAGGAGATACTACAATATATATATATCCTCGTTTAGAGTTATATTTTTCGGGTGGCAAACTCGTATCATATGAACGAACTGGAGAGGCTCTAGAATCTTTTCCATCAAAAGCAGCACCCTTAGATACAGCAAAACGAGCATATATACATGCACGTGAATTAGACAATGGCAGAAGATATGATGATATAGCAGAGAAATTAACCACTTTAGTAAACTTATATACAAACGAAGGATATTATCATATCTTAGCTAAAGATTATGAAAAAGCATTGCCTTATTTTTCTCAAATTGTAGATATACTTGATACAGAATATGATGATATGGCGGATTCCTCACGTGCAACAATGTTAAATGATTGTGCTGTAATAGCTTATATGGCCGAAGATTATGAAAATGCCATTTCGTATTATACCAAATCTATAGAACAAGGAAATAATACTATAGACGCATATGGTGGTATTATGAATAGTCAAAAGAAAAATAATGACACCATAGGAGCCATAAAAACTGTTAAAACAATAATTCAAGAATTTTCGGAAGATACGGCAACACTTGATTATATAACAGAGCTCGTAAATTTATATTTAGGGCTTGAAAAATATGATGAAGCACTTGAATTTTTAAATAAAGCTGTAGAGAAAGATCCGGAAAATACTAATTTTCTTTTAAATATTGCAATATTGCAAGAAACAAGTGGAAATAAAGAAGAAGCTATTAAATATTATAAGAAGGTACTAGAAATAGATCCAAATAATATTGGAGCAAATGCTAATATGGCTTTGTTATACGTTAGCGATGCACGTGAAATATTACAAGAGGCCAATGAAGCGTATGGAACTGAAAAGTACAAACCATTACAGAAAAAAGGACAAAAACTTCTTAAAAAAGCAATTCCATATTATGAAAAATATATTGAAAATGAATCAGATGTATATTCAAAGAAAAATGCCTGTACCGATTTAATGTCAATATATTCTCAATTACGTATGGATGAAGAATATGAAAGAGTGGAAAAAATTAAAGATTCATTATAGTCTAGAAATAAAAATAATAATAAAAGGTGAGGTTTTTTCAACTCACCTTTTATTTTACATATTCTATTTAACATAATATTAATTATAGGACAAATAGAGTGTTTGAAGTATTTCGTGTAATAGCTTTGTGATTTTGCATAATATCGGATATAATGCCTTTAGGTTAATATATATGTGATATAATGTAAAACGTATTACGGGCAATTAAGATCTGTTCTCTTTAGAAATATTGTAATGAGTTTTCCCATACTGTATATTGCAAAATAGTTTCTTTTATTTATAACATTCTAGTATTTCGAATATTCTGTACAATGCTCCATAAAATTCAAAATACTCGATTCTCGTGAATTACGATTTCTGTACAATTTATCTATATTAGTTCCAAATATTCAAATCTCAGCGATTATGATTCAGAAACACATTATGGTGTTGTTTTAAAGTCCTGTATATTGTTTAATTTCCGTGTTTTTATATTAAACTATCTTTTATGCTGTAATTTGCTTCTCAGCGAATATACAACATGTTCGATACCTTCTGCTTTAATTCCATACATTATTTGCAGCAAGGTTCCTATGCGTCCCTCCGGGAAACCTTTTTGACTAAACCAAACTAAATATGTTTCGGGTAAATCACAAATAGCTTTTCCTTTATATTTCCCAAATGGCATACGTATCCTGATTAAATCAAGAAGATCTTTATGTGCATTTTTTTCAAATGTGTTTTCTGTTTTCATTTATACTATATAACTACTTTGTCTTTCTTATTAAAAATACAGGTATTATTTAACATAATAATAATATTTCCACCAAAAAAAATAATCGATATTTTCATACCGATTATTTTTAATTTTTTAAATAATAAACTGTTATTATTCCTGAGATATTGCTCCTGTTGGGCAAACCTCTACACATGCCCCACAATCCGTACATAAATCCGGATCAATAACATAAATTTCTCCTTCTGAGATAGCTTCAACAGGACATTCTCCTATGCATGCTCCACAAGCAATGCAATCTTCTGAAATAACGTGTGCCATAATTATATTTTTAAATTATTTGTTTTATATAAATTAGTGCAAAGAAACATAATACTTTTAAAAAAATAAAAATTATTATATAAATAATTACTTTTCTTTATACTTTTTTAACTTCATTAATTTTATTAACCATTTGGGTAATGGTTTTTGTGGTGGTCGTTTCAGTAAATCCAGTTCTATTCCTTTTGCAAGAGGTAATTTGTGTCCTTCAACAAATTCTATCCATGTTCCGCCATTATCTTCTATATATGAAAATAATCCTGCTGAATCTCCCATATCAAAACTTTTTCCTTGAAGTGCTTCGTAACTATCAATTGTGAATGGATGATTTTTTTCTGTGCAGGTTTGTCGTAATGCATCCATGCCTTGTATATCAAAACAAAGATGTATAAATCCTAAATCTCCCCAATATCTGTCTTTAAACATTTGTACTGGTTCCCTGTCTCCTACTTCTACTAGTTCTATTGTACTGGCACCAAATAATTGCCCAAAACCTCCTTCACGTTTTTCTGAATGGGTTAACAGTATACGCTTAAAACTGTTTTTTCCACCGGGAACAAATGAGAAATCTGCATGTGTATCCATTTCCGTGGTATACAATTCCACATCATATCCAATAATGTCTTTATATACCTCTAATGCTTCTTCAATATTGGGCACACCAACAACTGCTCCACTTACTAAACCTGTTGTTTTTGATTCATTTTTAAATTTTGTTGTGTCTTCTACAATTTGAAAATAATTACCAAAAGGATCTTGTAACCAAAAATATGTATTATTATTTGGATCAGTAACAATCTCTGATACTAATTCTTTTTCTTCTGTAAATTTTGCATGAGCAGCTTGTACATTATGAGTTTTAATTTTTGCTGCAAAAATACCTAAATCGCCCAATTGTATTTGAAAATCTGCTGCTTTCGGTGTTCTACCTTTATATTGCCATATTTCAAAACCGCCCCCTCCTTGCAGATTAAGAGCCAGAATAGCTCTTCTACGTTGTGGTTGCCCTCCGGTATATGGTAACATAAAATTAGCTGTTGCATCATCATCAAACACTTTAATGTCTGCTCCAAATTTTTCTCTGTACCATTTCCATGCAGTTTCTACATTTTCAACACCTATTCCTATTTGTTGAATGCCTCTAATATAATAATTATCCATAATAATATAAATTTTATGTTGGTTTAATATTCTTTGCTATTGCATGAAACAATGCTGGTATTTTTCGGTAAAAATGAACCATTAATACTTCTTTATTCCCAATCAATATTTCATGTTTTTTCTTTTGAATTGCTTTGAGCATTTTTCGTACACAGGTTTCCACAGGCATTCCATTTGCTTGACCTTCATCCATTTTTCCATGTGCTTTCCCTTCTTTGGTAAGTGCTGAATACGAAATGTTGGTTTGTATGCGTCCGGGTGATACAATTGTTACAGGTATGCCATGTTTTCGTATTTCGATATCTAATGATTCATAAAAACCATACATGGCATGTTTTGCTGCACAATATGCAGAACGCAATGGAAAGCCAAAACACCCTGAGATACTACTTACTACTACTATATGACCACTTTTTTTTTCTACCATATGCGGCAAAATAGTTTTGGTTAAAATAACAGAACTAAAATAATCTATTTCCATTATTTTTCTATCATTTTCTATGGGTGTTTCTATAACTGCTGAACGCTGGCTAATCCCTCCATTATGTATTAAAATATCAATACCTTTGAATATGTCTAATGCTTTAAATGCTTTTTCTTTTAATGTATTTGTTTGTTCCAAATCAAGTGTGAGAACTTCACATCTTGCACCATTTGTAATGCAGTCTTGTTGCACTAACTGTAATTTCTTTTCGTTACGTGACGATATAATTAAACGAACATCTTTAATTCTTGATAATTGTAAAGCTGTCTCTTTACCAATACCACTTGAAGCTCCGGTAATCCATATTGTTTTATTTGAAAAGTACAACATTATATATGTTTATAATTTTAATAATTAGTGTAAAGATTGGCAAGTAGTTCGGTTATTAATTTTTTAGATCCTCGTGCATTACACGTATGTCCGTTCATCATTACACAAAAAACCACTTTCTCTCCTGATTTTGTTGTCATATATCCTGCTAAATTGCGTATACGAGTCATAGACCCGGTTTTTCCTTGTATTTTATTGGTCATGTTTTTAGGAAATGGGTACGACTTTAATGTTCCGGATGTGCCTGATACCGACAATGAATTAATAAATGTATCAGCATAATTTTTTGCTGTAACATTTTGTAAAAAATATGTGACATGTTGTGGTGTAACCACATTATAACGTGAAAGACCACTGCCATCATATATATATACTCCTCTACTATTAACGCCTACTGAATCAATATAATCTGTTACAACATTGGTTCCTACAGAATAACTACCATCATCGTATACATTATATCCTAAATATTTAAGTAAATATTCTGCATAATTATTAATGCTTTTTTTGTTTGCAACTTCTACAATTTCGTGTAATTTAGGAGATGTTAGTGCTCCAATAGTATCTGTAATTCCCCTAACAGGAATTACAACTGACATATATTCCTGACTTATATTACAGACATCACGTGACATAAAACGTTGAATTAGTTCTAAACCTAAAATTTCCTGAGGTGCAGGTATTGAGCCTTTTACAATAAATCTACCATTTTGAGGATCAATATCTACAGAATCATATTCATTATATTCAAATGGGCTAGCCGGAATTCCTGGAGGTGTTCCTCGTTTTATTCTTGATAATCCTTTTCGTTTCAGTGTATCGCTTTCTGCATTTGCGAAAGTTATAGTAAAAATATTATCATTCATTGATATTGGATAAACACCGGCAGCATAAGAGAGTCCCATATCTTGCCACACCCAGGTTGTTGGAATTGATTGAGAATCAAAAATTGAACAATCAATTATTATTTTTCCGTTAATTGATTGTATGCCGTAATTAATTATTTTTTGTACAATTGAATCTATAAAATGTTTTTTTTCGGGAAAATATTTCGACCCTAATGTCGGGTCGCCGGAACCGTGAATAACTATATCTCCGTCGAGCACTCCGGAATCATCAATTGTGCCGGTATGTGAAATATATGTTTTGAATTGAAAATCTTCGCCTAAATAATCTAATGCAGCTGCGGTAGTAAATAGCTTTATGAGAGAGGCAGGCATCATACTTTTTGTGCTATTTAAATCTACAATAACAGAATCTGTTGACATATCAATTGCATGAAAACCAACAAAAGCGGATCGTAAATCCGGTTTTTTATTATAAAATTCGTTAATGATTTTTTGTGGTTCTGTTTGTGTATATGCATTAAAAAAACTAAACAAAACTACCACAAATACCGATGTTTTTGATATAAAAGATACGATGCTACTTTTCATGTTTATTTTTTAAAACGTATATGTCATATTATATTCAACAAAATCTGCTTGAAAAAGATTGGTTTTCAAAAACATTCCTATTGAAAGTTTTTTTCCTGAAAATGCATTTTTATACGGATAAATTTCAAAACCCATTTTCCCGGTTAAATACTGTTTAAACCATCCGGATGTTGTGTTATCATGTTTTAGAAAGAAATCACGATAAATAGGATCGTATATTTTAATACCAACATCTGTAACAAAGCCTACATGATTTAATAAAAACTCATGCCCTACCTGAAGACTAATAACACTTGATCTGAAAAATTTAAAATAATCATACATTTCGTCAATATCTATAAGTGTATGATAACTTCTATAATATAAATATTTTAATCCAAATTGAATTTCATTTATAAGACTCAACTGTCTCGATATATACCCTGAAAACCCATAGATTGTATAACTTGGACCATCTACAGGGTACCTGCTGTATGCAAGTTTATGTCTTCCGATATGAATACTCAGATTTTTTCGCCACAGAGTATCTTGTGAAAAAACTTTTGGTTTGGGCATTTCCAGACCTACTAATTTACCCGGCTTATACATCATACCCAGACGAACAGTGAAATCATCTAAACCAACATTTGGTATTTTGGTATGACCATTAGATACATGTATAAGTCCTACTCCAGTTTTTATATGGAATTTTTTATTAAATCTAAATACAAGATTTGTTGACACATCTGTTATATTGGAAACATACGAACCTATTAATTCGTTTTCCGGATTTGTTATTTTATCGTATGGCGTTGAAAAAAATGCAAAGCCGGTGCCTAAATTAATATCCCAACTTATAGCATTATTATCTAAAAAATGATAATTCCATTGAGGGTAAACACCTATTACTGAACCAAAAACATCTTTTTTTCCTAAATATCCGGCCAAAAAACTTATACCTACATACGGATCTTTATAATTTTTGAAATAGCTGTTTTCTTGAAGACCGGTTGTGTTTAATACTGAGATTTTCCCATATTGAGAGTTATTGAGATTTTCTACCGGAACAGGATTATCTACTTTTCCCGTCATATATTCTAACTGAATAACGGGTTGATAAAATACAGTGTTTTCTTCCTGTGCTATTGCATAGTTACACACGTTATGCAATAGAAAAATAATACTGAATAATAATATATTTTTTTTCACAATGCGATTTTTTTTTGCTAATATAATTTTTTTTTTAATACATCTAAGTATTTAACTTAAAGAAATCTGTTTTTTGTTATAACTTTTTATTTTGTTAAAAAAAATACACATTATTTTATCATATAATAAAAAAAAGTGCGTTTTTTTATGGTTTGATAAACGAACAAAACATGAAAAATTTTTATATTATATTTTTTATAATTATACCATATACACTATGTGCACAATCATATACTATTAGTGGCTACGTAAAAGATGCTGAAACTGGTGAAGAGCTTATAGCAGCCTCTGTATATGTGCCGGGTACGACATACGGGGTTATTACCAATAATTATGGGTATTACTCGTTATCTGTTCCCAAAGGAACACATACTCTCGAAGCATCATATTTAGGCTTTGCGACATTTTCAGAAGAAATTACCGTAACTAAAGATATTTCAAAAAATATTCTATTAAAAACAGAAGCGAAAGTTACTGATGATGTGTTAATTACAGCCAAAGCACGAGATCAAAACATTAAATCAACAGAACTGGGTACACAAAGTTTAGATATGCACGAAATTAAATCTGTACCCGTTCTTTTTGGTGAAAATGATGTAATGAAAACCCTTCAGTTAATGCCTGGTGTCAAAGGCAGTGGTGAAGGAAGCGGTGGTATTTTTGTTCGTGGTGGCGGAGCAGACCAAAATTTAATATTGCTTGATGAAGCACCAGTATATAATGCAGCACATATGCTTGGCTTTTTTTCAGTCTTTAATGGTGATGCGATTAAAGATGTGAAATTATATAAAGGCTCTATGCCTGCCAAATATGGTGGTCGATTATCGTCTGTTGTCGATATTAAAATGAAAGAAGGAAACAATAAGAATTATAAAGTAACCGGAGGAATCGGAACCATTTCTTCTCGTGCAACTGTTGAGGGACCGATAAAAAAAGATACCAGTTCATTTATGATTTCCGCTCGCAGAACCTATGCAGATATGATGCTTCTGTTTTCTAAAGATTCAGCTTTGCGAGATACCCGATTGTTTTTTTACGATGTAAATTTGAAAACAAATTATAGTTTCAACGAAAAAAATCGACTATTTATATCCGGTTATTTTGGCAGAGATGTATTTGATTTTCAAGATATGTTAGGAACTGATTGGGGAAATAGCACAGCAACTCTACGTTGGGTACATTTATTTTCTCCAAAATTATTTTTAAATACTACTCTTATTTACAGCAATTTCAATAACATTATTTCAATTGGTGACGATTCTGGACAATTTAAACTTACTTCGGGCATTACGGATTTTCAAATAAAAGAAGATTTTCAATGGTATGTAAATAATTCAAATACAATCTCCTTTGGCTTGAATGTTATTCATCATAAATTCATACCGGGTGACTTGCAAAGTAGCATTGAAAATATTTCTAATTCATTAGAGAACAAATATGCATTAGAAAATGGTTTATATATAAACAATGAACACAAAGTTTCAGATCATATTATATTAAATTATGGTTTGCGTGTATCTATTTTTAATATCATAGGTCCTGGTACAGTTTATGAATATAATATAAATCATGAACGTATTGACAGTACAGTATATAATAATGAAATCATACAAACATATCCTGCCCTCGAACCAAGATTTTCAGGAACATTTATATTAAATAAACAAAGTTCAATAAAAATGGCATATACTAAAAGCAATCAATATGTTCATTTAATTCAAAGCTCAACAAGTAGTTTGCCAACAGATTACTGGATTCCAAGTACACCTCATACTCCACCTCAAAGATGCACTCAATACTCAGTTGGATATTTTAGAAATTTTTCTGATAATATATATGAATCATCAGTCGAAGTATATTATAAAGACTTTGAAAGTCAAATAGATTATGAAAGTGGTACAAATATATTTTTAGAACCGGATTTAGAAAGTTATCTCTTATTTGGAAAAGGACGAGCATATGGTCTGGAATTGTTTGCACGAAAAAACAAAGGTGATTTTACCGGATGGATTTCATATTCACTTTCTCGAACAGAAAAAAAATTCGCAGAACTAAATAACTCACAGTGGTTTCCTACCAGATATGATCGTAAACATGATGTTTCAATAGTCGGAATGTATTCTTTATCAGAAAACATTCAGCTTTCGGCCTCCTGGGTATTTTCAACAGGCGATGCTGTTACTATGCCAAGCGGTAAATATAAAATAGAAGGTAAAACAATTAATTACTTTACCGAACGAAATGGGTATCGAATGCCGCATTATCACCGATTAGATTTAGGATGCACTGTTATTGCAAAAAAGACAGATAATTATGAATCA
>JAWOEL010000108.1:0-30875 GCA_046482735.1 Bacteroidales bacterium
CCATGCATATAACAGTATCAGTCAAATCTGCCTCAGCAATTTGTTTTTGAATCTGCGTCATCAAATTTCCACTCCCGATTATTACTAACTGATAATCGTCTACATACCGCATAGACTCTATAAGCATTTCAAGCCCCCGCCCCACATTAATTGCCCCCTGATACACAATATAAGGCTTATACACACCCGGCACCGGTGCCACCTGAATATTGGTATTGATATTGGTAAATGGTACATTACGCACAACATGAACCGACACAGAATATTTTTGAGAATACACAGCAGCTATAGATTCACACACAGTAATACAATGGGAAAGTTTCGGAAAAATATATGATTCTATAAATTGCCATGTTTTTTTTTGGAATGGCCTATCAGCCAATTCAGGAACTTCTGTAAAATATTCATGACTGTCGTACACTATTTTTTTTCTACGAATTTTTGCCGCAACAAATACAGCCAACAAAGTATCTAAATCATTAGCAGTAAAAACATCTGCACGCGAACACAACAACACAAAAAACAAGCGAATATTAAAACATGCATAAAACAATGCACCACGCGAAAACAACAAGCGTATACGTTTTGTTTTATAGGGTGTTTCGGGCACATCACGACTATGTGACAACTGCCTTCCAACAAGCAACACAGAATAACCGGCATTATGCAAACTCATACACATTTTATGCATCCGATTATCTATCACAAGATCATTTGTTACACTCAGTATTATTCGCTGTTTTTTGTTGAGCATATTCTTTTTATGTATTTTCGCTAAAATAATTATTTAATAATGTATACAGAAAATTTTTCATTACAAACATACAATACTTTTGGTTTAAATGTACGTACTCAGGCTTTTTTTCAATTTAACGACATTCAGGAATGCATCTGTTTTTTACAAAAAGGAACGTACCCACACCCACTATTTGTGCTAGGAGGAGGTAGTAATGTATTATTTACCGACAATTTTAAAGGAACAATCATTCACCCTCATAATAAAGGCATTAGAATTATTTCAGAAGACACAGATACCGCATACGTTTTGGTAGCAGGAGGTGAAGAATGGGATGATTTTGTTGCCTGGAGTGTTGAACATAACTTATACGGCGTAGAAAATCTATCATTAATACCGGGTTCTGTTGGAGCTTCAGCCGTTCAAAACATTGGAGCCTATGGTGTAGAAGCAAAAGACACAATAGACACAGTGTATGCCATAGACACACAAAACGGGAAAATTGAAAAATTTTCAAATGCCGATTGTGAATTTGCCTACCGAAGCAGCGTGTTCAAAAAATCAAACAAAACATACTGTATAAGTAACATCATTTTTGCATTATCAAAAAAAAAGCATTTTACTCTTGAATACGGAAACATACAAGAAACACTGGAAAAAAACGAAGAAATCACACTTTTCGACATTAGACAAACAATCATTTCAATCCGCAACACGAAACTCCCCGACCCGATTATTATAGGCAATGCGGCAGTTTTTTTAAAAACCCAATAGTTGACAATGCAAAACTAAAAGAATTGCAAAACATGTTTACAAAACCAGTTTTTTATCCACTGGAAACAAACAAAAATAAAATTGCCGCCGGATGGTTACTCGACGTGTTAGGCTGCAAAGAATTTACGGTTGGCGACGCCGCAGTTCATGAAAAACAAGCACTTGTACTTATAAATAAAGGACATGCATGCGGCAAAGACATAGCAAATCTGGCTTATAAAATCATCTCACACGTACATACCAAGACAGGCATACAATTAGAACCAGAAGTGATTTTTTTATAAGATTGCATATACCATTTTAATAAAAAAATAGTATTTTTGAAAAAACTAAAACAATGAAAAATTTATTATCACTTATTTTTTTTCTATGTATAAGTATCGCAAGTACATTTTCCCAAACCGTATCGGTCGACACATTAGCACAGAAAACGACAGATATACCTAATAACGACAGTACTCAAAACAAATCAGATACGACTTATTTATATATCACTGCATTAGACAGCCTTACAAATGACACACTCCAAGATTCTGTTTCTTTTACAACAGACACGACACTACCTCAACAACAAGACACAGCAATAGCTCAAGCAGACACAAGCATACTAAATGACAGTACAGATATCATTCAAAAAACCTCAAAGCTCGACAATTATATACTCAAAAATACGCAAGTTGAAAACACACATATATATGGTACCGTTTTGCAGGAAATTGATATTTTAAATGTTCATGCACAAACTATTATAATAGAAGACGTAGAAACAGAACTGGCAACTATCACAAATTCCTACATCACCAAAATAATAATTAAAAATTCTTTTATTTACGATTTTTACATTGACAAATCCGTCATAACAGAACTAATTATTGAAAATTCCGAAATTTTAGAATTTGGTTCGGAACAATCAATAATCCAAAACCAATCAATTTCTAAAGAAGAATAAGAGCATGGTGCATAAAAAAATGCAAAGACCTCTTTACTAACAATTTTTTTATAATTTTGCACAAAACAACAGACTATGCAAGCATTATATATATATAATTCACTCACAAGACAAAAAGAAAAATTCACCCCTTTACACAGTCCACATGTAGGCATGTACGTATGCGGGCCAACCGTATATGGCGAAGCACACCTTGGTCACGCACGTCCATCAATCACATTCGACATACTATTTCGCCTACTTAAACACATGGGCTACAAAGTTCGCTACGTACGCAACATTACAGACGTAGGACATTTAGAAAACGATGCAGATGAAGGTGAAGATAAAATTGCAAAAAAAGCACGCTTACAAGAAATTGAACCTATGGAAGTTGTACAGGAAAACACACTGAATTATCATGAATGCATGAGAAAATTGCACGTGCTTCCGCCTAGCATAGAACCCCACGCATCCGGACATATTATAGAACAGCAAGAATACGTAGAAAAAATACTGAACACCGGATATGCCTACGAATCAAATGGATCTGTATATTTTGACGTAGAAAAATACAATGCAGATTATAAATACGGCATCCTGTCCGGACGAAACATAGAAGACATGATGTCCAACACACGCAATTTGGATGGTCAACAAGAAAAACGAGCACCACTGGATTTTGCTTTATGGAAAAAAGCCAGCCCGGAACATATAATGAAATGGAAATCTCAATGGAGCGAAGGATTCCCGGGATGGCATATGGAATGCTCTGCTATGGGCGAAAAATATCTTGGAAAAAAATTTGATATTCACGGTGGTGGTATGGATTTGTTATTTCCGCACCATGAATGTGAAATAGCACAATCAACAGCTGCGAACGGAAAACAATCAGTTCAATATTGGGTTCACAATAACATGATTACCATAAACGGACAAAAAATGGGGAAATCATTAGGAAATTTCATTACCTTACATGAACTTTTTTCCGGCACACACCAACTTCTCGAACAAGCATACAATCCTATGACTATTCGCTTTTTCATGCTACAAGCACATTACAGAAGCACTCTTGACTTTTCAAACGAAGCATTACAAGCTGCAGAAAAAGGCCTACACCGACTTCTCACCGGTTATTCAAAAATTGAAACATTACCAGTATCTAAAAACTCAACGTTTTCAATACAAGACATTGAATCACAATGCGAGCAGGCTATTTTAGACGACATGAACACACCAATAGTTATCTCACATTTGTTTACCGCATTAAAACATATTCACGGGGTAGAATCAGGTAAAGAAACTATTTCAGAACAAGAAAAACATTCATTACTGCAACTATTCAACACATATTTATTCGATATTTTAGGAATAGAACATAATTATTCGGACACAAAAAACACAAAAAATAATTCAAAAATACTCTCGCAAACTATAACTTTATTGCTAGATTTGCGTTTACAAGCAAAGAGAGAAAAGAATTATCAACAAGCGGACAAAATTCGAGAGGAACTTACACACATGGGAGTCTCTATTAAAGATTTAAAAGATGGTTACGAATGGGAACTAACATGAATTTAATCCCCCGTTTTCTTTGATATTTCTTTTTTTACGTATAATTTTACAGTCTTATACTAAAAAATATGATGGATTCTTTAATAATACAAAAAACAGAAGATACACCTCAAGTAGATTTTAATATTGAAACAGGAGTATGTAAACTTTCGGGGCGTTCACTACCGGAAAACGCTATAGAGTTTTATCAGCCGATATTAAACTGGGTAGAATCAGTTTTAAGCGAATCTGTACATAAAGAATTCATTTTTGAAATTAAATTAGAATATTTCAACACAGCATCTTCGAAACAATTAGCAAAAATGTTGTTACTTATTGAGAAATTTCATGAATACCAAAAAATTCTTATTCGTTGGTTTTATGAAAAAGAAGATCGGGATATGTTTAATTCAGGGAATCAATATTCTAAATTTTTAAAATTAGATTTTGAATTTATTGAATATTAAAATTCTAACTGAAATCTAAAAAACATTCCTTGTTTTAGTATATTTTCAGCATTACGATGATTAATTCTCCAGATATATTCTACACGAATAATTTTTAAAAGATTTGTAATACCAACTCCCGCCTCCAAATAAGGAATTGTTGGAGCTTGCGTAATAGAAGGCAGAGCAAGAACATCATCATGATTATAATGCATTCCGCCCCATGCAGCCTTAAACGTAAACAATTCACGCAATTGTAGTCGTTTAATAAGTGGTATTTTATTAAAAATAAAACCATTTAAACCATATTCTGCATATAGATTCACAAATCTATCACTTCCAAACTCAAGATATTTCATTAAATTAAAATAATACTCGCCACTACTACCGGTTTCATTCCCCCGCTGAAACTCCATCAAGGGATAAGGTAAAGGATTAAACGATATACCAGACTCCACAACATACGAAAGACGACCAAATAAAAACAAAAAATTTTGTTTGGCAACCAAACGCACAGCAGTATAATCATGCACATCCGAAGCAATTTTATAGGTACCATATGCCACATTCATATGTATAATCGGATGGCGGGAATCAATATATATACGCCTAAAATGATTATCGGAAATTTTCTCGTCAAAAGACAAACGCAGGTTACAACTAGCCTCAGCTACAGAAAAATCGTGAACAAGTTGATTGTCCTGAGAAAACTCATAAAAGGGTGATGTATGATGCTTTGAAACCTCAATAGCAGGCTTTACTATCACATTCGGGTTTAATTGCTGTTCATAAGCAACATGAGCTTTCTTTACAAAATACACAGCCTTGTTGGGATGCCTGCTTGTAAGTGCAGACAATACATTATCATCAGACTGTACTAATACATTTTCACGTATATAATCAAGATTTTGTTGATAATCACCAATTCTATAAATATTTTGATCGTAAGAAGCATGCAACACCCCCAATAATGATGATGGCATACGATACGCAAATTTTGCTCCAAATTTAAACTCTTTATCCTTCAAACCATATCCGAGATATCCGCCAATCATCATATTTTCGTGCAATTGCGGTGAAGTTCGTGCAGCCACATTAAGCCTGTATCCCTCAATCTCGTTATGTTGCACAAAATACAAATACGGCCCCAACTCTACATACCCCAAAGGCAAATAACCATACAAAAACATATCTAATAATTTATTAGTAGTTTGTATAGCAGGAATTTCGTTGCTCAACTTTATCGCATCTTGCGTTTTCACATCTAAACGCGTAAGAGTATCTGGTCTGTATTCAGCCAAAATTGACGTATCAGCCATCATTTTATGCTGTTTAGTTTGCACCTCTTTACGTACAAAATGCTCATGTAATGTTTTATGTATAGTTTCAGTATCAAGAACATAATTTGTATTTTTCATAGCACGCAAAGGCATATTAAAAAACGTCTTAGTAGTTGTATCCTTTGATAACTGTGCAGAAAATTCAATATCTAATTTTTGAGTTTTAAAAAACCACTCACCCGTTGAAGGATGCTGTTGCAACTGTTCGTGAATATGAATATTATTTACATAATTTAAATTCGCAGATGATTGCAATGTTGCCTGAATATCAGTTAAAGCTCCCGAATTATTTTCAATAACCATAAAACCATAAAACGCTAAATCCTGTTTGTTTTTAGGTTTAAATTTAATTTGATAATATGTGGTATCATTATGTTTTATAGAATCACGCAAATAAAAATCATAATACACAAAAGCCTGAAGAGATATTGGACTTATAAAATCTTTAGACAAGAACCGAACATTACCATAAAACGTTAAATCCTGATTTAAACTCTCAATATATTTAGTAGTTATATCACTATTAATAAAAGCACTCCCATACTGATTTTCAGCAATTTCTTCGATTTCAGGATACGTCTTATCTGTTCGTTTTTGAAAAGTCAAACGTTCCGAAAAATACAAAGGAATACTCCAAGTTGTATCGTAATCATTTGCTTTAATCAAAATTTCAGGATGCTTTTTAATAAACTTACTTTGAAAAATAGTAGAATCAAAATTACTCAAATTTATTGACAGTTTATTATATTCTAAAAACTGAATATTCTGAACATGATGAGGAGTATTGTCTCTCCTGTTTTTTATTGCTTTTTTTACTATCGGAATAGCTTTATTTTTTCCGGGAACAATAACAGCCGGCTCAAGCATAATAGCAGTAGGAATAAGAAAAATTTTTAACTCATCAGAAGGAATATCTGCATAACCAAAAGCCTGCTCTTTGTACCCTACAGCAGAAACCATAAGCGTATCGGTTTTTTCACCGAGTTCTATAGAAAAAGTACCATCTATATTTGACAAACAACCTTGATTAGTGTTTTTTATCCAGACACTCACAAAAGACACAGGCTCTTCCGTATCATAGTCCAGAATTTTGCCATTACACGTTTTTTGTGCATAGCCCCCTTGTATAGCCAATAGAGAAAGAACTAATAAAAATAATACATTAATTAATACATTCTTCACAATAAAATTTCTTTTGTTATAATATATAGTGTTTAACTGTATGTGATAATTACGACAAATATAAACTTTATTACTTATTTTCAGCAATATTTCTTAGTGTTTGTATTGCATCATGAATAGTTGGTATATGCTTAAACCGTAATGTCAATTTATCTTTAATTTGCTTCATTTCGCAGTGCTGATGATGCTTCTGCACATATTGCAAAATAGAAGTAAACACCGGTGATTGATAAAAAGGCGACTCCTGATTGGCAACAAAATAGACCCTCATATGTTTATTTTTTATTACAATACGCTCCATACCTAAGTGAATAGCCTCCCACCTTAACCGCACAACATTCAACAAATCAAGACTCACCTTCGGAATAGAACCAAACCGATCGAGTAACTGTTCCTGAAACTGTATCATTTCCTCTTCGGTTTGCAACGAATCGAGTTCTCTATACATTTTGACCCGTTCTTTGGTACTCGAAATATATTCAGCAGGAAACACAAGTTCCAAATCAGTTTCTATATGGCAATCAGAAACATACGCATGTTTTTGAAGTGTTTCATGTTCAGAATACATATCTTTATATTCAGTTTCACGAAGTTCAAGCAATGCCTCATTAAGAATTTTTTGATAGGTTTCGTACCCAATATCAGAAATAAAGCCACTTTGCTCAGCACCAAGAATATTTCCCGCACCACGAATATCCATATCCTGCATAGCAATATTAAAACCACTCCCCAATTCGGAAAACTCTTCAATAGCCTGCAATCGTTGGCGAGCCTCACGAGTAAGCATATATTTTGGTGGTGCCAGCAAATAGCAATATGCTTTTTTATTTGAACGCCCTACCCTACCACGCAATTGATGCAAATCACTCAAGCCAAAATGATGTGCATCATTTATAATAATAGTATTAGCATTGGGAATATCAAGCCCCGACTCAACAATTGTAGTAGCAATAAGAACATCGTATTCGTAATTTATAAAATCGAACATTATATTTTCGAGCTTTTTACCCTCCATTTGACCATGCCCCACAACTGTTCGAACTTTGGGACACATTCTGTTAACAGAAGCCTCTAAATCATAAATATTTTGAATACGATTATTAATAATAAACACCTGCCCATCTCTTTCAACCTCATGTAATATAGCTTCGCGAATTATCTCTTCCTGAAATGTATGAGTTTCTGTAACAATAGGATGTCTGTTGGGAGGAGGCGTTTTTATAACCGCTAAATCACGTGCCCCCATAAGAGAAAACTGAAGCGTTCGCGGTATAGGTGTAGCCGTTAATGTAAGAGTATCGACATTAACTTTCAGTTCTTTTAATTTCTCTTTTATACGAACCCCGAACTTCTGCTCTTCATCGATAATTAACAAGCCCAAATCTTTAAACGCAATATCTTTACCAATAATTCTATGAGTACCTATAAGAATATCCGTTTTCCCAGCTTTCACCTGTTTTAAAGTCTCTTTTTGTTCTTTTGTAGAACGCAAGCGACAAATATAATCGACCGAACAAGCATATTCCTCCAATCTGCTTTTAAATGTTTTATAATGTTGCAAAGCCAGAATAGTTGTAGGCACCAATACAGCAACCTGTTTACCATCTGCTATAGATTTATATGCCGCCCTTATAGCAATTTCCGTTTTACCAAACCCCACATCACCACACACCAACATATCCATAGGATATGGTTTTTCCATCGCTTCTTTCACTTTTTGGGTAGCCATTACCTGGTCGGGCGTATCCTCAAAAAAGAAAGACGCCTCCAATTCTTGTTGCAAATAAGTATCTGCATTAAATGCAAAGCCCTCTTTAGACATACGTTTTGCATATAATGCAATTAATTGTTTGGCAATATCTTTTACCTTAGATTTAGCTTTAGCCTTAGTTTTTTGCCATATTCCCGAGCCTAACTTATGAATTTTAGGAGGAATACCATCTTTGCCCTTATATTTAGAGATTTTATGTAAATTATGAATATTCACATAAACAATTCCATTATCCTTATACGTTAATTTTACCGATTCCTGTTTTGTTCCATTCACCTCAATTTTTTCTAAACCGGAAAAAATGCCAATACCATGATCAATATGCACAATATAATCGCCGGGAGTAAGACTTTTAATATCCTGAATAGTAAAACTATCACTCGAAACAACTTTCTTTTTGACTGAATGTTTATGATACCGTTCAAAAATCTCATGATCGGTATAACAACAAACACGCACATCATTATCGATAAAACCTTTATGTAAAGAGGTAATAATAGGCTCAAACGAAACCTGAGCATTAATTTCCGAAAAAATAGACTGTAATCGTTCTACCTGCATCATACTCTGCGTAATAAAGTATGTTGCATATCCGTTTTGTTGATATTCCATCAATTGCTCACCAAGCAATGAGAAATTCTTTTTAATTGACGGTTGAGGAATAGTAGAACATGAATATTCCTTTGAATTGGGAAAATATGCTGTTTGATTAAATTCTATACATCCATTTCGTTCTAAAAATTTCTTCAACACATGAGGTTGCATAAGTGTTTTGCGTACCGACTCTTCGTCTACACGCTCTTGTGCCTGATTATACAAATCTGCAACCTGTTCAACACAAGTAAATATATCCTCAATACACACCATAAAATTATGCGCATATTCAAAAATCGGAATATAGTTAGTATCAGAAGATTGTTGAATATTTGAAATTACAGAACAACTATCAACCGTTTCTATCGATCGTTGATCCTCTACAGAAAAAGTACGTATACTATCTATACTAGTATCCCAAAAATCAATTCGATAAGGATCATCATGAGCATAACTAAAAATATCAATTATGCTTCCACGTCGGGAAAACTGCCCCGGCTCGACCACAAAATCGACTTCTTCAAAAC
This sequence comes from Bacteroidales bacterium, assembly GCA_046482735.1. GTDB lineage: Bacteria > Bacteroidota > Bacteroidia > Bacteroidales > UBA1715 > JAQICB01. Next base: position 9,853 of record JAWOEL010000108.1, read on the forward strand.
CAAAATCATACAACAATTCCTGAATAAATTCAGTTTCCACCTCCTCATTGGCATGAAAAATATGTTTTTTTTGTGCAAACGTTTCGGTTGTTATGACCTGTTCCAGAATAGCTTCGGGGTATGTAACAACAATATGATTAATTGTAGTATCACTTAATTTATCGAGAGCCTCAGTACGAAGCAACTGATTCGTCCGGTCGGGCTGATTGTACAACACTGAACGTTTATGTGAGCCCGGAAAAAAAAGTACATTTTTGGCACCAATAATACTCGTTAGATCACTAAAATAATATGCAGCATCTTCAGCATTGGCAGCAACAAAAAGAATATTACTCTTTTTATCGAAAAAATTCGCCGTAAAAAATGATTTTTCTGAACCATACAATCCTTGAATAAGAATTTTTGCAGAAGTATCGTGCTGAATATTTTCGCAGGCATGCAAAAAAGCAGGATGAATTCTAAAATTATGTACAAGTTCCTGAATGTTCACTACCAAAAAAATCTAATCATACATACAATTATATAAAATTACTCGCCTCATTTTTGAGAATATCAATAGTAATAGATATAGGGTTATGCTCCAATTTCATCATAGACCGCAGCATAGCTTCACTTAATTCAGAAGCCGGTCGTTTAGGGTCTATCTGAGAAGCCTCGGTATTTATAATTTTCAAAACATGTTCTTTTGTTTGTTTAATAGCCCCCCATGTTTGCGGTGACACATATATTTGTTGCGACAAATTATGCTCGAACTCAGCTCTAACCGTTGCCAACAAATCATGGTGTAATTGTCCTGCCGTCATAGACGAAGTTTGGGTACGCGGCAACATAGACTCAGGATTTATTCGCTCCAAAAACAACACTAAGCGTTCATATGCCTGTATTTTTATAGGAGTAGTTTCTTGTAGAACGTGAGCACGAAGCTCTAATTCCTTCTTTTTTTGCTCATTATGCAAAAAAGTTTTAATCATAAAATACGCGGTAAAAAAAACAATTACACCCGGTATTGTTATCTTTAATATTTCTAATACAAATTCCATATCAATCATATTTAATATGCACAAAAATAGTATTATTTATATAAAAACATTCACATTCTGCCATATTATTAAAATGAGAAATATATATAATTACAAAAAAATGCGTTTCTTTGTTATATAGAAATTAATTATATGTTTCGATTTATATTATTATTTAGCTTACTTATACCTTATGGCATGTATGCACAATTAGGCGGCAGTCGCATATACGAATTTGTAAACACGTCTACCTCTGCACACGAACATGCATTAGCAGGCAATATCATTTCCATAGATAATAATAATGTTGCATTTGCTCTCAAAAATCCGGCAATTTTGGACAGCACATATTCCGGCAATTTTTCTGCAGGTTGGGGAAGTTTTCATGTTCTGCAAACAGATATTGGTGCCGGCACATTTGCTTACAGCCATAATTTTTCGAACATAAATATACTCTTTGGTATGCACATGATAAATTACGGTAGATTTTCTGCCTACAATGAACATGGCATATCCGAAGGAACTTTCTTTGCCTCTGATTATGAAGTACTATTTGGTGCTTCGTATGAGATTTTTCCCTTAATATATGCCGGATATTCGTGTAAACCCATATTCTCATTTTATGAATCATACTCCTCAATTGGTTTACTCAACGACTTTGCAGTAAGTTATAAAAATAAAGCTGACGAATTCACTGCAAGTTTTATTATTAAAAATGCCGGATTTCAAATAACTCAATACACCGAAAACACTGTTGAAAAAGTTCCTTTGAGTATTGATTTCGGAGTAAGCAAAAAATTATCGCATGCCCCATTTCGGTTAACGTTTACCTATGAAGGATTACATGATTTTGATTTATCATACACCAAAAAATTAGAAGAAACACATACACTTATTAATCAGGAAGACACAGCCCCCTCTACATTTGATACCTTCTCACGAAATTTAATGAATCACATTCATCTTGGTGCAGATTTGATGTTGTTTAAATCTCTCCATGCTCACGTAGGATACAACTTTAGAAAAGCGTACGAAATGGCATATGGAGCAAGCAATAATGGCGTTGGATTTGGTTTTGGCATAAGTTTAAATGTATCTTACTTTTCACTTACATATGGGTTATCAAAACAACATGTAGCGGGTTCAACACATTTTTTTACCTGTACAACAAATATTCAAAAAATATATACTAACATAACTAACTAAACACATGATAATAGCTATAGACGGACATTCTTCCTGCGGCAAAAGTACTATTGCAAAATCACTTGCCATGAAATTAGGATTTGTTTACGTCGATACGGGAGCCATGTACAGAGCAATAACAGTATATTGCATTCAGCATGGCTTAATCATACAAAACACGGTACACGAACATGAATTGCGAAAGCATATATCAAACATTTCAATCAGCTTTCAAGCCATATCAAACACAAAAGATTTTGAACAAGCAACCTACTTAAATGGTGTCAATGTTGAAAAAGAAATTCGTGGCATAGAAGTATCCGAACACGTAAGCATGATTAGTTCATTAGATTTTGTACGACACACATTAGTTGAAAAACAACGAGAATATGGCAAAAAAAACAACGTTGTAATGGATGGACGTGATATTGGGACTGTTGTATTCCCACATGCAGATTATAAATTTTTCATAACCGCATCTGTAAATGTGCGAGCTCAACGACGATACGACGAACTTACAGCAAAAGGAGAAAAAGTCGCATATAACGATATATACAAAAACATTGAAAAACGAGACTACATAGACTCTACCAGAAAAGAAAGTCCGTTGCGACAAGCAAAAGATGCTATAGTTTTGGATAACAGCTCAATGACACGAAAAGAACAACTACAATGGATTCTAAAAAAAATAACATAGAAATAGATACTCGCTCTGGGTTTTGTTTTGGTGTAGTAAACGCTATAACAAAAGCTGAAAAAGCTCTCGAAGAATTTGGCACACTCTATTGTCTTGGAGACATTGTTCATAATGGAGCAGAAGTTACACGTTTAGAAAAAAAAGGACTGCAAACAATAGATTACACAAAATATTATACCCTTTCGGACTGCACAGTTTTGTTACGAGCACACGGTGAACCACCGGAAATTTATGACTATGCACATACACACAACATAAAGCTAATAGATGCAACATGCCCTGTTGTACTACAATTGCAAAAAAAAATCCACAAAGGATACGCTCAAAACAAACGTCAAATAGTAATATACGGCACACCGGGACACGCTGAGGTTATAGGATTATTGGGACAAACGAACAATAATGCGATTGTAATAAACACAGAAAATGATTTAAAAAAAATAGACTTTTCTCAACCTATTGCTCTGTACTCCCAAACAACCAAAAATTTATCGCAATTTTCATATCTGGCAAAAAAAATACAAGAAAAAAGCAAAAATGTTCAGGTCTTCGACACAATATGCAGACAAGTATCAAACAGAGAACAAGAAATACGCAATTTTGCCAAAAAATTTGATGTAATTATTTTTGTAAGCGGGAAAAAAAGCTCCAATGGCAAAGTGCTCTATTCATATTGTAAAGAAGAAAATGATTTTAGTTATTTTGTTTCATCAACCAATGAAGTGGCAACTATACCATTACACAAACATCAAAATATAGGAATATGCGGTGCAACCTCTACACCTCGTTGGCTAATGGATGACATTTTACTTGAAGTAAGCACTATAATACATATGAAGTAAACACAAACAAAATTATTGTTAAAAATTTGCACCAATCACATCATACTACTTATTTTAAATAAAAATAATCATAACGAGAAAAAATATAACAAGTAAACATAAATACTATAAGCATATGAAATTCAGAAAACACTCGAAAAGAAACAACACAAGCAGAAATTTAATTGTAATAGTTGTAGGCTTTATAGCAACAGTTATGGCCGGTGCACTTGTGTTTCAAATATACTTAAAATCAGAATTTAAAAAACCAAAAATCCCCATAATCGTAACCGTTGACAATCAAACAGAACAGGCATGTCCTACATATTCTCTTAATTTTCATCAAGATACTATTTATACCACCATACTCGAATATGGTGTATCACAAAAGACAATTCCTGTTCGCAAACAAAAGAAAATTCCTGTTTCAATTTCTCTATGTGATACTATTCGAGCAACCGACACAATTATTGTTACTGATACTACTGCATATGTATTTGTAGAAATAAAACCAGCACCAAACACAAAAAAACAATTTTTAACACGCTTAAATGTATCAAAATAATTCTCTAATTATTATAAAAAATGTATTTTTGTATGGTCTAGAATATGTTTTATTAGTACATTTTTTATATGAATAAAATCCGTATATTATTGATCCTTTCATTCTTCCTGTTTTCGTGCACAGAAACCATCGATGAATGTGCACATTGCTATATAATGAAAGAAGATTTACGAACCAATGAGAAAAATATAATTGAAGACGAAGGAATAAAATGTGGTAGTGAAATTGACGAATTTATAGGACAAAAACCCATAAATATGGGAGATGATTTCATCACATATTACGAATGCGATTAGTTAATAACATAAATAATAACCCTAAAATAAAAACAATAATGGCTTTACAAATTATTACAGCTGAAGAGGCGGCTCAGTTTATACAACACGACGATAATGTAGCATTCAGCGGATTTACCCCGGCAGGATCGCCAAAAGCGGTTCCAACGGCACTTGCAGCACGGGCTAAAAAAGAACACGACGAAGGACGTGAGTTCAAAATAGGCATGTTTACCGGTGCTTCTACAGGCGACTCTTTAGACGGAGAATTAGCACGTGCTAATGCCATAAAATTCAGAACACCATACCAGTCAAACAAAGATCTAAAAGCTCTTATAAACAGTGGGCAAACTGAGTATTATGACATGCATCTCTCACAAATAGCACAAGAAATACGTTATAAATTTTTAGGTGAGATAGATATTGCAATTATTGAAGCAGCCGACGTAACAGAAACAGGTGAAATAGTAGTAACATCAGCAGTAGGAATTTCACCAACTGCAGCCCGTATGGCCACAAAAATAATTATTGAATTAAACGAAAATCACCCAAAAGATATTAAAGGATTACATGACATTTATGAAATTCAGGATCCTCCTCACCGAAGAGAAATACCGGTATATTCTGTACAAGACAGATGTGGAGAACCGGTAATAAAAGTTGACCCCGACAAAATAATTGGTGTTGTAAAAACAAACAGACCTGACGAAGTTGGTGGTTTTACACCAGTAGATGAAACTACTGCTAAAATTGGAGATAATGTTGCAAAATTTTTAGCAAGCCAAATCAAAAATGGCGTTATTCCTCCCGAATTTCTCCCTATTCAATCAGGTGTAGGTAATATTGCAAATGCTGTACTTGGTTCATTAGGTGCAAATGACGACATCCCTCCTTTTACAATGTATACAGAAGTAATTCAAGATTCCGTAATAGAATTAATGAGAAATGAAAAACTTACATTCGTGAGTGGTTGTTCCTTAACTGTTTCTCCTCAAGTTCTAGAATCTATTTACAAAGATTTATATTTCTTTAAACCGAGAATGGTATTGCGTCCTCAAGAAATCTCAAACAACCCGGAAATTGTCCGCCGTTTAGGTCTTATTTCTATTAATACAGCTATAGAAGTAGATTTATTTGGTAATGTAAATTCAACACACGTTCTTGGTACAACAATGATGAATGGAATTGGTGGTTCCGGTGATTTTACCCGAAACAGTTATATGTCTATATTCACCTGTCCTTCTATTGCAAAAGACGGAGCTATAAGTACTATAGTACCTTTAGTTTCGCACTTAGATCACTCAGAACATAGCGTAAAAGTTATTATTACAGAACAAGGTATTGCTGATTTACGTGGCAAATCTCCAAATCAACGTGCAGAAACTATCATTGAAAATTGTGTACATCCTGACTACAAAGAGACATTACGGAACTACATCAATTTATGCAATAAAAAACAGCACACACCTCACACACTCGCATCAGCTTACAATATGCATGCTGAATTTTTAAAATCTAAAGATATGAGAAACACATCGTGGGAATCATGTAAAAAATAAACAATACACATACATAGTGCTTGCGAGAAAACTATTTTTTTTCTGTGTTTCTGATGCGAAAGCTTCAAAGACGAGGCTTTCGAAATCTTGAAAATCAATAAGTTTACGTCTGTAAATGATTGTTTTCAAGATGAGAATAACGATGTATTTGGAGTTTTCGCGCAGAAACTACATACTAAAAAGGCTGTTTACCACTTGGGTAAACAGCCTTTTTTTTGTTGACCTATTGTGCAATAATTGAACTACTTTTCACTTATACACATAAAAAAACCGGAGATATAATGTCTCCGGTTTTTTTTGTTATCATACTTTGAGTGTTTACTCATACATAATGAGCACCTCAATTATTTATTTTATTACTTTTCGTACAGTTCTGGTTTCAGAAGTTTCAATTATCACATAATATACACCTTGTGCATAATTTGCAGCATCAATACTAACTGAAACAGATTGTCCTTCATACGTATGTACAGCAACAACACGAGTATTTATATCACGAACTGTCACTTTCTCAATAGCATCTGGAGCATTAACTGTAAAAGAAGACTGATTTGTTAAATCTGTAGGATATACAATAACATCTTCAGCGGACACATCATCAATTGCAATAGGCTCAACTGTATGTCCCATAGCTATAATGGCATCATACAAATTAGTTGCAGCTTGATCAACAATCTCTTGCGTAACCACCTCATCAATATCATCATACAATACTTCTTGAGCATAGAAGAGATCATTCGTGAAATCTTGGTATACAATATTTCTTACCTCTCCAGCACCTGAACCAATAACAATTACACCGTTATCAACCTTATCAGCAACTTTTCGAGCTTCGTCATATAAGTACTGCAAATAATCTTTATCCGCTTGTTGAGCAATCACCTGAACCGTAACCGTTTCATAAATTGACGGATCATCTACAGACGTAACAGTAATAGTTGCTGTTTTATCAACATTGTCTGCACTATTTACAGCAGTAACAACACCATTATCACTTACAGTCACTACAGATTCGTCAGAACTGCTAAATTGAACAGCTTGTTCTGTCGCATCATCAGGAGATATATCATAAGTAATTTGAGAATCTTCTCCAATTTCTATCTCCATAGTAGTAGCAGATAATGAAATGCCGGATACTGGAACTTTAGTTACTGTTAATGAAATATCACCCGATACTAATGATCCATCCTCTGCAGTTGCCGTAATAAGTACAGATCCTTCCTCAACACCTGTTACGACACCTTCGTTTGATACAGTTGCAATAGATTCATCTGAACTACTCCATGTATACGACTGATCTGTAGCTGTTGTCGGCAACACCTCAGCATATAATTGCACTGTTTCATCAACATTTAGAGATGTAGCACTACCTTCTGAAGTAACCGTAATAGTTTCGACTAATTCAACTACAGATACGGACACTGAAGTATACACAGAATTGTTTGCATTTGATCTGAATACTATTTGCTCACTTCCACCTTCTAATGCCTCTACTTCATACTCTGTTGCACTTATTTGCGAAACAGAAATAACAGTAGACGAACCAATATCTGGAGTTAAGTCTGTTTGTGTCGTATTATCCGGATTAAATGAAATTGTAATCGTTGATGTTTCACCTTTCGTCAATGACAATTCAGAAACATCACTACTAATAGATTCTACCGGAACCTCTTCTTCAATAATAGTAACAACACACTCATTAGACTCTACACCTCCGGCATCGTTGGCAGTTGCAATAACTGTAAACTGATCACCAACTGCTCCATCAGCGGTAATAAGACCTGATTGAGAGTCTATTGTACCACCTGTTCCCGAAATTGACCAAGAAACAGTTTGATCATCTGCATTTGAAGTAATAGAACTAACTGTCATTTCAACAGTTTCGCCAACCGGAACATTAATCTCTGTTGGTATTTCAATATTTGATACTAAAATAACCTCCGGATTAACTGTCACTTCGATTTTAGCTTGTTTTGTAACTCCACCTGCAGTTACCGATACTGTAAACTCAGCAGTTCGTGATAATGATACATCTTGTGCAGTAACAAGGCCACTATTATCAACAGTCGCTCTATTTGGTGTATTTGCAGTATACTCAATCTCAGGATTAGTTGCATCCGCAGGATTAATTTCCAGATATTGAGAAATATCTACCGTTTCAGCAGCTGTTATCTCTATAGGTTCAGGATTGGTAAATGAAACTGACTCTACCGGAACTTCTACACTGTTAATAACAACTGAACATTCATTTGATTGAAGATCATTACCATCAGTTGAAACAGCATGTAAAGACGTTGAACCAGCTGTAAGAGGAGTAATTAATCCTTCATCACTAATTTCCAACACAGTTGGATCATCTACAACCCACGTAACAGTTTGTGGTGCATCACTAGGATCAACCATTACCGTCAATTGTTTTGTTTCATTTTTATTTATTTCCACTGAAGAATTAATAGTAATATCCTGAACAGGAACACTACAATCAATTATACTGAATGAAGCATCAGCAGAATTAGTACACGTACCGTCATCATAAGTATATGTTACAGTTAATTCATCACCAACAGTATAATCAGTAGAAGTGAATTCAGCAGAACTTACATCACCTGTATACGTACCAGTACCACCTTGAGGGCTTGTAGTAACATATTCATCTAATGAAACCAAGCCAGCATCTGCACAAATATCAGAAACAGCAAATGTAACTGAAGGTAACGCTTCAATAGTAAGTGTAACAGTTTCTTTTGCACTTTCACACGTAGTGTTTTGTGACACATAATATGTATACACTCCTGGTTCTACAACAGATGGTGTAAATTCAGCACCTGAAGCTTGTTCCACATTTTCCTGATCATCATACCACACAACAGTTGCATTAGTTTCCACATTTGTTACTGTATATGTAGGATTAGCATCACCCTCACATACCGTTTCTGCAGATGTATTAAGTACAGGTGTCGGCGTTTCACAAGAAGATACATTTAACACAGCAGTTGCTGGTTGAGATGTACATGTATTAACAATTTGTGTAGCATAAAATGTAACTTGTGTTTCTTCTGAATAAACATCAGGTTGATATTCTAAACCAGTCCCAACTTGTTCTGATAATAACTCATCTGAATACCAAACCACATCAGTTCCCTCAGCAACAAATGGTTCAGACTCAACATCAGTATTGGTAGACAGAGGAGTATTCGTAATTACAGGAGCATCAACATGCGTTACTTGAATTGGAACCGTAACATCATTTGAACACGAAGTTGCATCATCTGTATACGTGTACATAAGATCTACAGAACCAGCCAACTCTTCACTTGGTGTAAACATATTATTTGACACGCCATCACCAGACCACACACCACCTGTGTTATTTGTAGATTCATAACTTGTTAAATCAACAGGATCAGAATCTGAACATACATCAGGTAAGTCAGATAATAAAATACTAGGTAATTCATTAACCGTAACCGAAGTACTTACTTTCGGCCCTTGACATACATCAGTTTGAGATACTTTGAATACAAAAGTACCAGTTCCTGAAATATATTCCGATGGATCAAATTCACTTGTATTCTCAACTAACAATTCATTATATTCGTTATACCAGTTTAAATTAGTACCAGTAGCAGATAAGGTAGAAATAGTTTCTCCTTCACACACTTCGATTGCAGTAACATCTGTTGGCTCAGCAACATCACAAGAAGAAACCGTTAATGTAGCAATAGCTGCTTCACTTTCACAGCCATTTACTGTATTGGTAACATAATATGTAAACTCATCATTTTCCGTAGCAGTACTAGCCTCTGAAGTATACGTAGCAACATCTTCCGCAACAATAGATGTAGCAGTTAAGCCACTATCATCATACCAAGTCACATAATCAGTTGCTCCGGTAGCTTCAAAAGCATCAGGAGTACCATCTTTTACCACAGTTACATCATTAACAGTAGGACGAGAAGCGTGAGTAACCTGAACAGTTGTCGTATTCTCACAAGAATTAACATCTGCATATGTAATAGTATGAGTACCATCACCCGCTTCAGCAGGGTCAAATTCACTACCCGTTACACCATTTCCAGACCATGTTCCACCAGTAGAAGATGCAGATAACTGCACAACAGCATCATCGGAACACAAATCAGCAATCGGATCTATTTGTGGTAAAGGATTCACATCTATAGTAGCCGTTTCACTTGCACTACAGCCATCAGAATTAACTACGTTATGCGTAATTTCAGAAGTTCCCGTAACATTCGGGCTAAATATTGTACCCGAAACATTTCCAAGATTATCAGTAAATGTTCCATCCTGAGTAACAACAGAACTTGTTAAATCAATATCTGTTCCATTCTCACACATACTAGATGGCAAATCAGTAAATGAAGCATCAGGAACAGGTGCTATAGAAATAGCAAAGGTTTCTGTCGCAGAACATCCTGACTCATCAACAACATACACTATTGTTACTTCTTGTACTGTATAATCTATTGGATTAAACTCTCCTGTTGTCAACTCGACACCGTCAACAGAGAATACACCTGTTGTTGGATCTACAAAAGAATATAAATCAATAACAGTATCTTGCTGACATACAGTAGACGGAGGCGTTGACACAAAAGAAATTGACGGTACTTCATGTACAACAACAATTTCTGATGCCTCTCCAACACAGCCATTATCATCAGTTTCCGTATAAACAACTTCATTCTCACCTATACTAGCAGTAGAAGGATCGAACTCTCCGGTAGCAGTAGCAGCACCAGACCACGCTCCACCATCAGGTGTAGCTGTTAATGTAAGAACAGGGTCATCAGCACATACATCACTAACCGGATCTATTGACGGTGTCGGAGAACTATTTATAATAAGATCAACAGCTAATCTATCAGCACTTTCACATCCGTCCATTTTTGCAACATAATACGTATGTATACCGGAAGTCTCACCATGAGCAAACGTATTACCCGTATATAACGGTGTTGTAGCAGAACTATTTTCGTACCACACAGCCTCTTCAGTTCCTGCAAATGTAGCAACCAAAGACTCAGGATTGTTTGAACAGGTTGTTACCGAAGGAACTTCTGTTGATGTTGGAGCCACAGTCGGACAGGTAACCGAAACAGAAACAGAAGTTGTTGCTCCATCAGGAACAGACGTTAACACTAATTCTGCAGGAGATGAAGTTATTGAAACTCCGGTAATTGTTACCGACTCTGTAGTCACATCATACACTGCATCTATTTTAGTTGCATCAAACGATAGATCTATATCTTTCGACAACGCATCTCCTGGAGAGAATGATACTAAAATTTCTTCAGAAGCATTTCTTTCGACAGACACAGAATCTACAGTTTGAATAGATTCTACTGGAATATCAGTAACGACCATAATAATTTTTTGAGATGGTCCAACAATATCAGCACCATCACTTGCATACACAAAATACTCACCTTCAGAAACATCTGTAGTTTCAATATCACCGGACGCACTAGCAATATCAACTGATGCAACCGCATTAGCAGTTAAATCAGTTTCTGATTCGACTAATACAGTACGCGGAACAAGATAAGCACTTGCAGGACGCGTTGGTGATACAGTAATAGGATCGCCAACAGGTACAGTATCAACCGGTGAAACAGTCATGTTCAACGGAGGATTAACAATAACAACAGGATCACTTGTAGGATTCGAAATATTCGGTGTAGGCGATGCATAATCTGCAGCCACAAAAACTAATTCATCACCAACAGATATATCTGCTATATTATCCAGATTTATTAATGTAGAAATATCAGCAGAAACTGAAGTTGTATATACAGAATTAGCAATAATATCACTTAAATCAGTAGTTGTTACTCCTGTACTTGGAATAACATACACTACCGCATCTTCATCAACTGTAACCTCAACAGAAGCTGTTCGTGCAACTTCTCCAGAAGTATAATCAGTAATAATTGGATCGGTAACATCTAAAATATCAACACCAACTTTTGCAGATACTGCACCAGCTTCCGGATTATACGCATACGCTTCGTAATATCCGGCAGATAAGCCTTCTGTAGAAAGCGTAGCAGAAACATCTGCTTCACAATCAACAACAACACCGCGACCTTCAAACACAGAATCTTGCATTACAGTCGCAATAGGAGCTGTCCCTCCGGGTACTAAAAATATTTGTCCATCTGCACTACTTGTCATTGAAGTCTCAGCACCTTCATTTATTTCCGTTTCATAGTCAGATAAAAACAAAGGTGAACCAATTGAAATATAATCAAATTCAATAGTACCATCAAAAACAGTAGGTTCAAAATCATTAGCATCGGTTCCCTGAGCTTCAATAAAATACATCATTACTTGATATATATTAGTACGATCTATTTCAACAATTTCAGGGGGGAAACTATATTGATTAAACAATGTTGAACCTAAGTCTATAGTAACTTCTTGCCATTCCGTCGAAGGATTTAAAGTCATCCAACTCATACCATCACTAGCATAATCTCCATCCAGACAATTAACAAGATCTTTAACATCAATACGTAATTCAAGGTTAGACGGAACAGTTCCATTAATTCTATATCGAAACTGAACATATTCACGACCTGTTAAATCCATTACTTCCTTATTAGCATTTAATTGATCGGCATATGTCATAATGCTAATTCCGTTATAACCTTCAGAACCATCCATAGTAACAGAATATGTTCCTGCAGTAGCATCCTCTTCACCAACAAAATCAGCAGGTAAACCTATGTTATCTGTCACATAATCGGTAGTAGTTTCAAAATCATCTCGCCATCCTGTAGTAACAGTAATACCATATAAGTTGGCAATTTTTTCATCTGAAAATGCTTCATTTGACCGACCATCAGCAGCTTGTAGGTTAGTACCTGCACTTGCGGTTACGATAGACGAAGCAGAAGACACAGCCTCACCCAAAGTAAACACTAATGTAGTTGCATCACCTTGCTTGGCAGCAATATCAGTAACAGAAACAGGTGTTCCACCTACATCAATAGTTACTGCTGACATTGATGTTGGCACTTTCATAGCAGTACTAAACCGAATTTCAACCGATTTTCCATCATAAGCCACTTTTCCATTTTCAAAACTTACAGTTGGTGGTGGTGGACAAATCTGAATATCGTCTATATATATAGTTTCTTCACCTTCCTCATCAGGAGAAGCCTGCAATAAAAACATATTATATGTTAAAGATGAATTATACTGTGCTCCTAAATCAAATTCATATTCATGCCACTCATCCAAACCAGTTGGCTCAAACTCAAAAAGCAAATCATCGCCCCACTCATTTGGGTCGTCAGGATCAGGTTCAGCATAAATCCTCACACGAACATTTTCACCTTCCGCAAGATCGGAAACATACATTCTAAATTTCAAAATATCATTACCATCAGCTAAAGCATCATTAACTGCATCAACATCTATAAATTCACCTTTTACATTATAATATATATCACCTAAAGCAGCAGTATATTTTCCAACATTCCCCTCTTGAGCTCCAGTTGGATCAGTTGCTGCACCAGACCAAGATGCATCACCCCAGGTTGAAAGAGCTATTTGTGATGGATCAAAATCATCTAAAACAAAACAATCAACACTCATATAAAAGTTTTGCACTTCAGCATCAACAAATGCTTTTGCAGCATTAGTACTTGATGTTCCAGTAATAGAACCTCCAGCAAAACTTAATAATATATCATCATTTGATGAAGATATTTCTCCCCCTGCAATAGCTAAATTAGTAATAGTAGGGTCATCAGCATCAACTGTCACATCATCTATCGTAACAGCTGTACCATTTACTGTTAACGTAAAATCACTTACAACTATTGAAGCAGGATCAATTTCTTTACTCCATTGTACTTTTACAGACGTACCAACAACATCAGTAAAACGAAGAACCGGATATGGCTCCATATTTGTAATTCTATTTTGCACCTCCAAATCGGCAAAAGGATCGGCAGCAATGCCGTCTGAGCTTGCCTCAATACTTGTACCATTATAAGAAACAGTTACATACGGCTCAGATATATCAGAGGACAAACTCAATGCTACTTGTTTATCGGAAACAGAAACAGACGAAACTGAAATTGAAGTTGCCGTATTATCTGTTTCATCAGCATAGGTTTCTATTGACCATCCGGTAGTACTAGTTGTAGCAGATAATGATTTACTAAAATCAACATAAACTATATCACCGTTCGCATTGGTTTCTGCTGATTTGGGAACCGGCTTCATATCCATTAAATTCGGCATATTACCGGTTAACGTTAACATATACAATAACTGCGTAGTATGTGTATAATATGCACCATACGGATCTGTTGCACTACCAACAATCCAAGATTTTTCCATATAATTAGAATACGATGCATCAACCATAGAACCAACAGTCAAACCACCCGAAAAACACGCATTTGAACTTTGACCTAAGGAAGAAAAATTAGGATTTCCATCCGGATTATTAAACACATTACCATCTAACAAGTATCCATCAACAATACTTCCCGGCTCCGGATATGCACTTTGTGCCCACGAAGTTATGTTATTCGCAATGTCATACGCATCCTGATGACCATACCAAGCATATGCATGTGCCATACGCCATGGGATACGGATTGCATCATATAAAAAATATGACTCAAATTTATCGTCTATAATACCATCTATATATGAACCATCATGATACACCCAGTCAGGAATCAATCCGGTTGATGAATTAGCTGAAGCTTTCATTAAATTATAATTTCCCGTAATGATACTTGCCCAATCGTGATTATCATCAACCTCATCAAATAATTGTAAAGAGTTTGTTATAAAATAACATGGATTCGCATAATTATTAAATTTATTACCAGGTTTCAACACATTATTTGTATAATCAACCTCGGTGTTCCAAATAATATTAATTAAACTCATTGCATCATCATAGTATGTTTGATCGCCCCATTGTTTATACGCCATCAACAAAGCATTCGCGACATCGACCTCAGCATCTGTTGCACCGTGAGCATTATAACCGCCACCATAAACTTGTCCGGTAAAGTCATCTACTTTCCAGTTCATCACACCGTCTTCATCAGTATTTTCCTGATAGTATGTCCACAAACGGTCAAACATATCCTGTGTATTATTGGTATTGTTATCCATATACACCGTAATAAGCATACCATAAGCAATACCTTCCGACACGGTCGCATCACCATTTTCCCCATCTTGTTTAAACATAATACGGGCTGCTGGTTTACCATTTATTGTCCCCTCAGTGTAATACGTTTCTTCCCAAGCTTCATACAAGCCCTGCAAAGTAGCTTCTACATCATTCCCCTTATAAATCTCACCATGAGGATATTCATAATTTTGCGGGAACGGATAGTTTTGACTATACCCCGCCATGACAAAAAAAGACATCATTGCCAAGAGCAACGAAACTTTCTTAAAAAAACCTTGAACAGTTTTAGTTGAGTGTAATTGTTTCATAACGTTATAATTTAATTTCAAAATTTATGCTTAAATATTTTCTATTTTCTCTAAGTATACAAAAATACATTTTTTTATATAAATACGAATTATTCATTCATACTTTTTAACAATTAAACTTCAACCTGCCCTATACATTTAAATACAAAAAACTCGTTTAATTTAAAAATATGTATATTTGTTAAGTTAAACAACATAAAAAATTATTAATAGAACAGAATCATGATTATGGTATTACGACAGACACATCATAATTATTTTGGAGTTTATAATAAATATATACTCCCCTCGAATAAGTTATAACAAACACAAGCTTATAAAACAAACATATGAAAAAATTACTGCTTTTTATTCTATTTTTTTCTATTTACGCACACATATATAGTCAGAAAACTATTTCTATTCTCACGTGCTCACCCGGAAATGACATTCATTCAACTTTCGGACATACGGCTATTCGCTACACCAATCCACACACCGACACAGATGTTATATACAATTATGGTATCTTTAGCTACACCGAAGATTTTGTGTACAATTTTGTTCGGGGTAACACCTATTATAAGTTGGGTAAAACTTCAACTTCCCGGTTCCTTTCAAATTATTACTACGACAACAGGTATGTTGTAGAACAAAAACTGAACTTACATTCACAACAGATTGACAGCATACTTTCTTTTTTGGAAACTAATTATGTACCGGAAAATCGCACATACTTATATAATTTTTTATATGATAACTGTGCCACCCGCCCACGCGATGTTTTAGAAACGACATTAAACGACTCTCTCATTTGGAACCCCACACACGAAGTTCCAGACTCACTGTGGCTGTCAAATACTGCTACTTTATTATCAGAATCGAATTCCATAACTTGGCGAGACTTACTGCATGAATATCTTGACGCAAACTCATGGCTACGCTTTGGTATTGGGCTTACTCTTGGTATTCCCACCGACAAACCTGCTACTGAATATGAGAGTATGTTTTTGCCAGATTGTTTATTTCTAAAACTTGCATCTGCATCTCTTATACATAATGACAACCACACACCTCTCGTTTCGTCTACCGCTGTATTGGTTTCACCACACACAAAACATGCAGATTCTTATAATATATATAACCCATACATAATTTTATGGGTTCTTGCTTTTCTCAGCATCGTAATTTCTTATATAGAATACCGCACACATATTCATTTCTACTTATTAGACAGTATTCTTTATTTTATAGTCGGACTTCTTGGT
Organism: Bacteroidales bacterium; assembly: GCA_046482735.1. GTDB lineage: Bacteria > Bacteroidota > Bacteroidia > Bacteroidales > UBA1715 > JAQICB01. The sequence goes on from JAWOEL010000108.1 coordinate 26,725, forward strand.
GTACTTATTTGGTACATAAGTTTTGTCAGTATTCATCCTGCGGTATTCCCAAACTTACATACTATATGGGCATCTCCTCTCAATATACTATTTGCTGTTTTCTGGCTGTTTCCTCATATAAGACGGATTGCAAAATGGTATCTCATTATATATAGCACAGCAGTACTATTGTTTTGTCTTGCGGCACTACTTCATCTTCAGGACATTCATGCAGGAGTAATTGCGGTGTGTATAATACTTCTTTCTCGTAATACATACTTTGTAACCAATGGTCAGCATTAACTTGATTTCAATATAATTGTTGCACATTCAGGACATTCATGGCACAATACAATTGAAAAGATAGAGTATTTTCAGAATAATTCGAATAATTTTTCAAGAAGAAGAGTGCAGTATATATAAGCATACTCACTTTTTTTACAACAACTCTCAAATATTCAAATTAATCTGTTCTAAAAAACACGTCAAAAAACCAATGGGTAGAAAAACATCAATAAAGCTCATCCTTATCAGAATACACCTCAGAATCCGATGATTTAAATAAGTTTTCGAAAAAGTCCCGAAATCGTGAGCCTTTATTGGTTATATCAATGTTTTCACGAAACGTCCACATTTCGTCATCATACTCATAAGAATTATACGTACCATCCGGGCCATAAAACTCCGGTATATCCGTATATTCTGATGATGAAGGAGATAAATGATCAAACACTATTTGCTCTGAACGCCACTTTTTTTGGTACTTCATCAGCATTGAAGATTTTGCAGAATAATTAAATACAATACGCGAAACTGTATCTTGCTCACCATTCAAAAAAGTCGGTACACCAAAAGTCGGCACACAATTTGAAATCCGTACAGCCTCTATTACTTTATATTGTGACAATGGAGAAAACGGACTCCAACCTAATAATGTATATATTTTTGCATCATTTTTTTCTACCACAATAATATCATAGTAACAAGCAGGGAACCAATCGTGTATATCTTTTTTCATATGTTCAATACTATCAGGTAATTGTTCAATAGTATTTTGCATAGCATATACCATAGTATCACACATATACTCCGGATTTATCTGCACATACGCTTTCACCTTATACACACCGGCTTCTTGTAACACAAACCAAGAAAAAATTCTAAAAAAATTATCGGGCGATGTTGCCTGAGCACACTTCAATGCATTAAAGCTATACTCATAACTTTCCGGCACAGCCAAAACTGAATCGAACACAGTACATAATTCAGCATGTAATTCTTCATTACGTTCAGGACTTTTATTTTGAGATATTTCAGTAAAGAGTACATTCATTCTATTCTCAATTTTCACAAAAGGTAGTGTATCTATCTCTTGAGCATAAGAGCCTAAAACAGTCAAAAAAACACTGAGAACACAAAGAACAACAAGCCTCATACAAAATTATTTATTGTGAATTACAACTTTCCGAACACATTCTTCATTAGCACACTGCATCCGAGCCATATACACACCTGCAGGCACATTTTCAACAGACACACGCACATCGCTTTGATTATCATTCAAAACAACATCTTGACTTAAACAGGTTTGACCTAACATATTAACGAGAGAGACATGACTAATATTATTGCACGATATATTAGTAATATGTAAAAAAGAATCATGCATCACAACAACAGGAGAAGCAGAAAACTGTGCATCAACTCCTAATCCTGTTCCCGTTCCCGACGAATTTGTAGTTGTGTCAGTTACATACATATTTTTCAAAACAGACGCGGTTGCTGTTATATCAGAAAGAGTTTCACCGGCAATCACCGCAAATCGTATAGATTGAACAGAATCTGGATACAGTTCGGGAATATACGCACCCGAAACAGAAGAAACTTTCCCCCCATCAGGCAAATCACCGGCAGCGTATTTAGTATGTTGTAGTGTAAACATTATTTCATCATCCGAGAAACCATCTTGTATATTCACAGAATCAATTCCATTATTATCATCAACCGCATAAAAATTGGTAGTATGATAATGTAAAGGAAGAATTCCCGCATATATTCCCCATGGATCTAATGAATAGGCATACCCCAATTGTAAAGAATCAACATACCCCATTTTATTATAGGTTTGATTTACAATTAGCCAATCGATGTATGGTCCAACAAAAACATCAGTAAAAACAGAATCAGAATGTTGTACAAACCTGTATTCATATATAAGTGCATTCATATCATTATATCCATAGATATATTGATCGACCTGTATTGCATTTTCATTGTTCTCAAAAGAACTATAGATTAATACATCCGCCGTATCGACCTGTTCTTCTTCGGGAAATTGTTTTATACCAAAATCGTCATTTTTTTTCACCGCCGACAACACAATGTCAGATGATTTAGCAAACAATAAGCTCCCACCATTAATACACGAAACATTATTTTTATACATAAAGCCATACTCATCAGGATTACCCGGCATAAGCTTTCCTATAGTACTATTTGCTGTAGCCGTAGAACGAATATTTCCAAACTCAAAATTATAATACGAAGGATTAAAAGAAACAGGAAAATACTCAAAGCCAAAATAATCATCGCCAGTATACGTAACTTTAAAAAACGTTTTCACATCTGCGGGTAACGTTTCTACAACTTCGAACAATAAGGGCTGCTCCATCATTTTTTCTTCAGTTGAATCAAATGTTTGAAACAACACAGAACCATTAATAGGTGCAATATATGAATCCTCACAAGAAACAGACATATAAATATTAGTTGCATCAGCAAGGTAGTTTTTCACATCAAGATACAACTCAAGCGTATCACCCGGAAAAAACATATACGAACCATTTGTATTTTCCACCCTATAATCAATCATACGCACAGAAGGGGTAACAGAATCGACCAAAGCATCTAAAGCATTCACTCTACCACTTCCCAATAAATGAATATAATCATCATTTTCCGGCACATTATATATATCATCGGTTGTTGCTCTTATACGCTCACCAAGGGTCAAAGCAGACAAATCAGGATACCGACTTTTAACCAATGCAGCTATACCAGACACAACCGGAGCGGCAAAAGATGTACCTCCACCTAGATCAATAAGGCCATCATCTTTTTTCAGAGATTTAAAACCACCAGCAGGAGCCACAACATCAACATAATAATTCCAATTTGACCCTTTCGTAGCAGAAGCAGTCCATTTACCATCCCCCAACATAACACCCCCAACACTCAATGTGTTTTGATACGAAGCAGGATAAAAAGAGCCATCATTATTATTATTCCCTGCAGCAGCCACAACTAAAGCATTTCTATTATAAGTAGCATAATTTATCACATCTTCAGCATATTTTGAATACGTACCATCACTACCCCACGAACAATTAATTATTTGGCATGAATGATCTGCAGCATATACAATACCTTCGTACCCACGGGTTATATGCCCCTTATCAGTCGCAATTTTAATAGGTAAAAACTTTGTTTTATACCCAACCCCCGCAATAGCAACACTGTTATTCGTTTGTGCACTAGCTATACCGGCAACCCACGTACCATGATCACCTTCAGCCACATCCGGATTGTTATCCATTTCACCAAAATCCCAGCCTCTAAAATTATCAACATAGCCGTCAAAATCATCATCATAACCATTTATAGGATCATCATAATTATATTGAATTTTACCTATTAAATCAGAATGATCAATATCAAATCCGGAATCTGTAATACCAATAGTAACTGTTGAATCACCGGTTTCCACATCCCATGTCTGATAGATCCGAGCCGTATTCATATGCCACTGAGAAGAACTTACAGGATCATTGGGAACAAACATAAAACTCTCAACATACAAAGGCTCGGCATATTCAATATTAGGAAGAGAACGAAATAAAGTCAACACATGCTCTACCGAAATATCTGCAGCATATTCACACCTATAAATCAATGACAAATCAACACAATTATCACACGAATCCGGCATATAAGCATGCGGAAACTTTTGCTGTGGTTGTTGAGCTTGTATTTTAAATAACACCTCAGCCAATTCTCCCTGAAAATCAGAATTGGGGACATGTGATGATTTAAGCTGCGACTGATATTTAAAAATTATAGTACGTGCGACAACCTGCTTACCATTATATGTCTCGAACTGCTGAGCAGACAAA
>JAWOEL010000027.1:0-24612 GCA_046482735.1 Bacteroidales bacterium
CGTGTCGATATCGATCTTCTGTGGCTCCGATTTGATCGGCGATGGCTCGTCCTTCTTGTCATCTGGAAGGTCGAAGAACCCGGCGTGCTTGTGCTGGGTTGTGCGCTGCACACCAATACACTCCGACTCTTCCTTGGCAAACTGCTCACACAGAATGTGACCTGCAGCGTCTGCGTCAGCGGCGCGTTTCCACTGGCCGTCCAGCTGGTGGCACATATCAACCAGACGCAGTTCCAGCGCAGTGAGCTGTGACGTGTCGTGCGCTCTCTTGGTGATCTCGCCAAAAGCCTCGAGCCCTGTGTGATCCCAGATGATGTCGATCAGATCAGACGGCACCTGGTGCTCACTGGCAATCTTTGAAAAGCGATCGAATGCTGGGGCGACATGTTCAAAACAGAGGGGCTGCTGTTTGCAACGGTAAGTCATGGTTCTCAAACGTTATTTGTGCTCTTTATGGGGGTGTTGGCTGTTATATTTTTAGCGAAAAAAAGACAAAATGGAAAACCTGCAATTATTACATAATAAAATAGTTTCTGTTGATGAGGCTATTCATAGAGTTGCAACATGGAATGCACACAATGAGAAAATTGTGTTTACCAATGGTTGTTTTGATATTATACACAAAGGTCATGTTTTTTTTCTTGCCAAAGCCGGAGATTTAGGTTCTAAGTTAATAGTTGGGGTTAATTCTGATGCATCGGTTGCTCGTTTGAAAGGTGAGGGGAGACCTGTTAAAGAAATTGAATCTCGTTTGTATACTTTGGCAGCATTTTCTAGTGTCGACTTGCTTGTTGTGTTTGAGGAGGATACGCCATATAATATAATAGCACAATTGATTCCTGATATGTTGGTTAAAGGAAAAGATTATGATGTTTCTGAAATTGTTGGAGCAGATATTGTAATAAAAAATGGAGGTGCGGTGGAGACGATTGATATAGAAGATGGGTTTTCTTCCACTAAATATATTAATAAAATTTTATAGTTTGTTTGGTATATTTTGTTGTATTATTGGTTTTTTACGAAAAAAACTTTTCTGGTTGTTTCGGAATAATTAAATGTCTGACGATGTTGTATAGAAGTCTTTAAAAAACGTATGAAATAATAATATCTAATTAGTAATTTTATTATTTTTAAAATTATAGTATATTTACAATATAAATTGAATTTGGAAATATGATATATAAACGAATATTTTTTGCCAGTCTAATATTATTATTATGTACCACTTGTGCCAAGCGAACCGAAAATATGATAATTGGTGAATGGAGTGTGGAAAATGTTGGAGAACCAGGGTTCCCGGATGATGCGACATGGCGGTTTTATGATAATGGCAAATTAGAAGTATACCATGATTTAAATGCTCTTCCTGATGGACTTGATGTTGGAGAATGGGAAGCGTTTAATAGAAGTGTTGTGACTCCATATATAAAAATCAGTGGTTTTGGTGAGCGAGGATTGACTGGGAAATGGCGAGTTGAAAAATTGACCAACAAAATACTGGTACTAAACAGAGTTGAATTTAATGATGGTGAAACAGCCGGTTCATTTATGCGTCGTGAATTTATAAAAGAGTAGTCTTGTGGCAAAAACTAAAACGGTATTTGTCTGCCAAAATTGTGGAGCACAGTCCCCCAAATGGGTAGGTAAGTGCAATTCGTGTGGACAGTGGAATACTTTTGAAGAAGAAATAATTACTACAAAATCGCCATCATTAGGTCAGGTTTCAAATTCATTATCATATAAACAAAAACCAATAGTTCTCTCTGATGTAGAGACAGAATCTTTTTCTCGCATAAATACACACATTGAGGAATTAAATACGGTAATTGGTGGTGGTATTGTTCCTGGTTCGGTATTATTACTGGGAGGTGAACCGGGAGTAGGGAAATCAACTTTGCTGCTACAAGTGGCTGGTGCATTGAAAAAAAAAGTATTGTATGTTTCCGGAGAGGAAAGCCCGCAGCAAATACTCATGCGAGCACAAAGGCTTCGTATAGAAACGGAGAATTGTATAGTGTATAATGAAACTTCAGTTTTTGATATTGTTTCTCATGTACAAGAATTAAAGCCCGATTTATTAATTGTAGATTCTGTTCAAACCCTAAAACATACAGATATTGACTCGTCTCCCGGAACTGTTTCACAAATCCGCGAAACGAGTAATGTTCTTATAGAGTTGGCTAAACAAACTCACATGCCTCTTTTGTTGATTGGACATATAACCAAAGAAGGAGCAATAGCAGGACCAAAAGTACTTGAGCATATGGTCGATGTTGTGTTGCAATTTGAAGGAGATATGCATAATGTATATCGAGTGTTGCGAAGTATAAAAAATCGATTTGGTTCAACGTCCGAAATTGGTATTTTCGAAATGGTTCAAACCGGATTAAAAGAGGTCGTGAATCCTTCGGAGATGTTGATAAATCGAAATAAAGAAAAGTTGAGTGGTGTAGCTATTGCAGCTACAATGGAAGGTATGCGTCCTATGTTTGTGGAAGTGCAAGCGTTAGTCTCTACAGCAGCTTACGGAACACCCCAGCGTACAGTGAACGGGTATGATAATAAACGGGTAAATATGCTTTTGGCTGTAATAGAAAAACGACTGGGAATAAAAGTGTACACAAAAGATGTGTTTATAAATATTGCGGGTGGATTGAAAGTACAAGATACAGCAACCGATTTGGCAATTATTGCTGCAATTTTGTCATCCTTATTCGATGTTTTTATTCCGGGTACAGTCTGTTTTGCTGGTGAAGTTGGTCTTACCGGTGAAGTGCGGAGCGTTTCTCAAATAGAAAAACGAGTAAAGGAATCGAGTAAATTAGGAATGAAACAGATGTATGTTCCTTCATTTCAAAATTCATACACTAAATCTAATTTTACAATTATTGAATGTTCACGAGTTGATTCTACTTTTAAAACCTTATTTCAAAATGCTGAAAAATAAAAGAATGTATATAAACGTTATTTATTTAATGGATTGATTTTTTGGAATATGTAATGGGTTTTGTATAGTGGAAAAAGTTTTGGAGAAAAAGTTTTTTTTAATAAATTACAAATACAGATAAATTTTTGCTAAAAGTTGTATGTAAAAACAAGCAATATTTATTATTTTAGCCAAAAGTTTGAAAGTATTCAAATATAATATGCTTTATGGAAATTAAAAAAACGGAAAAAGCTAATTTAGAGTCTAAAAAACGTATTTTTACAGAAATAGGTTTAATATTAGCTTTATTAATAGTGTATGGTGCGTTTGAGTATACCACAAAACCAAAAGACGTAGGAGAGTTGTCCGGATCGGAACTCGAAGTACCGGATCAGGAAATGGCAGAGGTTACCCGTGAACCGGAACCGCCGAAGCCTGAAATAAATGAACCCGAACCGGAACCACCTGAAGCACCGGAAGTTGTTGAAACTGACGATGAAGAAGAAGATCAATCTGATGCTTTTGAACAAACAGAGGAGACTGATGATTTAGATGATTTTGTGTTTGATGAACCTGAAGAGGAAGAAGAGAAAATTTTTCAGCGAGTAGAAAAAATGCCGGAATTCCCAGGTGGTGATCCTGCGTTGTTACGTTTTATTAATAAAAATTTGGAGTATCCCAATGAGGCTATTGAAATGGAGATTGAGGGGATGGTTATGGTACAGTTTGTTGTAGATGAAAATGGCAATGCGAAAGATCCGGAAGTTCTTAAAGGTGTGTCTCGTCATTTGGATCAAGCAGCTTTGGATGTGATTGCGAAATTACCTAAATTTAATCCGGGTGAACAAGCTGGCAAGAAAGTAAAAGTATATTATCGGGTACCTATTCATTTTCAGTTGCAACGAAGATAGTGTATTTGTGTATGACCAGAATTTTTATAATAAGTGATAATAATTAATATCGAGTACATTATAGTAATTTATACTAAATTTATATGGAAGAAGAAGTTCAATTAATTTTAGAAGATACACAAGAAAAAATGCAAGGGCCTCTTGCAAAATTAGATTCTGAATTAACAAAAATACGAGCGGGTAAAGCAACTCCTGCAATGTTGGATACAGTGAAGGTCGATTATTATGGTACTCTTACGCCTCTTAATCAAGTTGCAAATATAAACACTCCGGATCCTCGTACAATTGCTATTCAACCGTGGGAAAAAAAGATGTTTGATCCTATTGAACGTGCTATTATGCAGGCAAACTTGGGGTTAACACCGGTTAATGATGGTGTGTTTATTCGTATTAATATTCCTGTGTTAACGGAAGAACGTCGTAAAGATTTAGTTCGTCAGGTTCGTTCAGAGGCTGAAAATGCGAAAGTAAGTGTGCGTAATATTCGACGGTCGGCTAATGAAATGTTGAAAGATTTGAAAAAAACTGGTCTTCCTGAGGATGAAATAAAAGCAAATGAACTTAATGTGCAAAAAATAGTTGATTCGACGATAGATATAATTGATAAAAAAGTCGAGGCGAAAGAAAAAGATTTAATGACAATATAGTCAGTATGTGACAGTATTTTTTTTATGAAAAAGTCAGTTGTTTTTATTATAAATAACTGGCTTTTTTGTTTTAACGTCTTTTGTGTTTGAATATTTGATGGTAATCTTTTATTCAAAAATACGAGAGTTAGTATGAATTTTATGAAATCTTATTTATATATGTATGTGCTAGTATGGATCTACATCAAATTGTATAGTTACTTTTTTGAAGTCTGAGTGATTGTGAAGTACACGTGCAGTTTTGTGTAGTTTTTTTCTGCTTTCTGTATATGGTATTTGCTTATCTATCTTTAATAGAATATGCATAGAAAATGTTTTTTGAATTTTAGTAATTACCGGAAATTCCGGTCCTAAAATTTGAATATAGTCATCCCAATTAAGTAATTGAGCAAAAAAGTGAGATGCTTTTTCTGTTAAGTCTTTGTTGGTATGTTTTATTTGTACTCGAATGAGTCGCACAAAAGGTGGATAGTTGAATAATTGCCGTTGCTTAAGTTCTTTATATATAAATGGTACCGTTTTGTGTGAGAGAATATCCTGAATTATTTCGTGTTCCGGATTAAAGGTTTGAATAGCAACACTACCCGTATTTTCACTTCGTCCGGCTCGTCCGGCGACTTGAATCATAGTATGAAAACCACGTTCAAATGTTCTAAAATCGGGCATGTTCAGTAAATTGTCTGCATTTAGTATACCGACAAGGCCTATATTTTTAAAATCGAGCCCTTTGGTAACCATTTGTGTGCCGATAAGAATATCTATTCCATGATTTTCAAAAGCTTCAATAATAGTAATATACGCATTTTTTCCACGAGTTGTGTCTAAATCCATTCGTGCTATATTGTGGTTCGGGAAAAAATTATTGAGTTCTTCTTCTATTTTTTCAGTACCAAAACCTTTCAGGTTTGTATAGGTGCCATTGCATTTGGGGCATGTAGATGTATAAGGTATGCTGTATCCACAATAGTGACAGGTGAGTTGATGAGAGGATTTATGATATGTTAAACTCACATCGCAGTTTGTGCAGTGTGGTATATCTCCGCAATTTGTACATGTAATAAAAGGTGTGTACCCACGTCGGTTTTGGAAAAGTAGAACTTGTCTGTTTTGTTCCAGATTTGAATAAATGAGGGTGAGTAAATCTTTACTGAAATGATGCCTCATTCGTTTTTGTTTGTATGCTTTTGCTAAATCAATTACAGAAATTTCAGGTAAAGAAAATGTTCCGTATCGTTTGGTGAGTTCAACTAAACCATATTTTTGTTGTAAACAATTATAATATGTTTCGGCACTTGGGGTTGCAGTTCCGAGTAAAACTTTTGCGGAATGTAATGAGGCGAGTAAAATAGCTGTATCTCGTGCATGATAGCGAGGTGCCGGGTCAAATTGTTTAAATGATTGCTCGTGTTCTTCGTCTATTATTACAAGACCTAAATTAGTGAATGGTAAAAATATTGATGAGCGGGCACCAATTATTATTGGTACAGTATCAACTGATGGGGCAAGCATGTCATTCCATAGTTCTATTCTCTCATTATCATTTAACTGAGAGTGGTATACCCCTACTTTATCTCCAAATGCAGTACGAATTCTGTTTATTATTTGTGATGTGAGTGCTATTTCTGGCAAAAGGTATAGAACTTGCTTGTTGTGTGAAAGTGCTTCTTCTATAAGATGTATATAAATTTCTGTTTTTCCACTTGCTGTCACCCCATGTAAGAGACATACATTTTTATTCTTAAATTGTAATTGTATGTCCTGAATTGCCTTTTTTTGTTCTGTATGAAGTGTAATGTCATAAGAAATTGAATTATCGCTAGCAATACGTGAAACAACCTCTTCGTGTAGTTGTATAATTTTTTTCTTTTCTAATTCTTTGATAACTGTATGTGAGACAGAATAATCTTCTATGGCTTGTTTTTTTGTGATAGAAAAATCAGCATGCTTTGTTGCAGATTCAACTAGCGATAAAAAAAAAGATTGTTGTTTTGGAGCAGATTTTGTTTGTTCTATACAGTTTTGTATCCATTCGGCAGAGTGTATGTCTCCATGTAAGCAAATCCTTGTTTGTGTTTTATGAGTATATCGTTCTTTATATGTTTCGGTGCTGATTAGAGCATTTTTTTTAAGTAAAGATTGTACAGATGAGTGTACTGTAGAAGTATTAGTAATTCGAATTATGTCAGAAATTTTCAATGAAATATTATCCGAAATTATGGAAATAATTGTTTGTTCTATTTGTGAGAGTTCCGCAAAATTGGTAAAATCGGGATTGGCATATAATTTTGTTTCGCTTTCAAGCTTGAGACCTGAAGGTAGAGCAGCTTTCATTACTTCACCCAAAGAACACATATAGTATTGAGCAATCCATTCCCAGAGTTTAAATTGTTGCGGTACAATAATTGATTCGGAATCGAGAATAGATAGAATTGGCTTTATTGTAAACTTGTGTGTGTTGTTGTTATGCAAAGAATAGACAATACCGGCATATAATTTTTTTTTACCAAAAGGAACAATTACTCGCATACCTACTGAAATAGTTGATTCTACTTCTTTGGGAATAGAGTAGGTAAAACTGTTACCAATAGCAAAAGGTAAAATTATTTCTGCCAAAACCGGTATGTGTGCAGACATATATTACGAAAAAATACGTTTGAAAAAAGATTTTTTCTTTCTTTTCTCTTTTTTCAAAACAGAAATATCATCCATAAAAGGATTGTCTCCATTTATAATTTTCCATACATCGGTCCATTCAACAAAACCACCTAAATTTCGGTCATCAATATACACGTCGCAATCAATTTTACGACTCATTTCTTTTTCATCGTATATTTCTTCAGGGTAGTTTTTGTTAACTGCGTAAAATTCTACACCATTTCGAGCACAAAATTCCACAGCTTCATCTAGTTCTTTTCCCCATCTGTATGTCCATAATATGAGTAAATGACCTTGTTTTTGCAATTCGCGAAGTGTTTCAAACGCAAACAATTTAACTTCACCTATATGTGGGTATTTGTGTTCTACAACTGTGCCATCAAAATCTACTGCAATTCTCATTTTTAAACTCCTTTATTTTTTAGTATGTGTATAAATATCTGTGTTAATCAAATTAATCGGTTTTAAAATTGTAACTCAATACATGTTACCTTAGGTATATTATGTATGTAAACAATTAACTACCCGTTGAATATAATATTCTTTATGACAAAACCGAATATAATGGGCAGAAATTAATTTCCCATTTCAGAAATAAATTTTATGCGAACCAACCGAACCTCCTCTTCTGAGTAATCATCTTCTTCTAATTCAAGTATTGCATCTTCTATAGAATCACTTTCGGCCTCGCGAAAATACTCATAAATATCATCTACCTGATCAGATTCCATGACAGTATTAATGTAATAATCTATATTAATACGAGTTCCGGAATTTACAATTCTATCTATTTCTTTAAGTAATTCTATGAGAGAAATATCTTTCGAATCTGCTAAAGTATCAAGAGATAATTTTCTATCAATACTTTTAATTATTTGAACCTTATTTATTGATTTGTTTACTACAGATTTTACGACCATATCTTGTGGACGTTCAATGTTATTGTCTTCAACATATTTTGCAATTAGTTCCACAAATTTTTGTCCGAACTTTTGGGCTTTCCCCTGTCCAACGCCAATAATATTAGTGAGTTCCTCAATTTTAATAGGATATTGAACAGCCATATCTTCAATAGAAGCATCTTGAAATACAACAAAAGGAGGCACATTGTGTTTATGTGCAATTTTTTTTCTTAATTCTTTAAGATGAGAAATAAGAACCGGATCCATAGAACTTGTTCCTTGTCCACTTTTTAATTCAGTATCCTCATCTTCGTAATCATGGTTTTGTGTAATTGGAAAAGAATATGGCTGTGCAAGAAAATCATGTCCTTTTTTAGTCAATTTCAATAACCCGTAATGTTCAATTTCTTTATCAATGAATTTAGCAATAAGCATTTGGCGTAAAATTGCATTCCATGTTTTCATATCTTGTTCCTTGCCACATCCAAAGAGTTCTATTTTATCATGTTGATAGGTTTTTATTTCGGAACTGGCTTTTCCTGTTAAAACCTGAGCAACATGCCCGGCTTTGAAACGTTCACGAATAGCAAGAATAACTTGAAGAGCAAGAACAATTAAATCTTTTCCTTCGAATTGTGATTTAGGATTTAAACAATTATCGCAGTTGCCACAGTCTTCTTCCATAGTTTCACCAAAATAATGAAGAAGTTGTCGAACACGACATACACTGGATTCTGCATAAGAAGTTGTTTCGAGCAATAATTGTTTACCAATTTCTTGTTCGGCAACAGGTTTGCCCTGCATAAATTTTTCCAGTTTTGAAATATCTTTATGCGAATAAAATACAATACATTTACCTTCACCACCATCACGTCCAGCTCTACCGGTTTCCTGGTAATAGCCCTCCAGACTTTTGGGAATGTTATAGTGAATAACAAAACGAACATCAGGTTTGTCAATGCCCATACCAAAAGCGATAGTTGCAACTATTACATCAATTTTTTCCATCAAAAACATATCTTGATTGGTAGAACGTGTATGAGCATCGAGCCCTGCGTGGTATGGTAAAGCCTTTATACCGTTTACAGATAAGACCTCGGCTAGTTCCTCAACTTTTTTTCGGCTCAGACAATAAATAATACCTGTTTTGCCTGCATGTTCCCTAATAAATTTAATAATTTGTTTTTCAGCATTCACTTTCGGTCGAACTTCATAATATAGATTAGGACGTCTGAACGAGGACTTATACACTATAGCATCGAGCATACCAAGGTTTTTTTGAATATCATGCTGAACTTTTGGTGTAGCTGTTGCTGTAAGTGCAATTATTGGAGCATTCCCTATAGACTCAACAATAGGCTTTATTCGTCTGTATTCCGGTCTGAAATCATGCCCCCACTCAGAAATGCAATGAGCTTCATCAATTGCATAAAAAGAAATAGGTACTGATTTTAAAAATGCAATATTATCTTCTTTGGTTAAAGATTCCGGTGCTACATATAACATTTTTGTTCGCCCACTTCGTATATCATCTTTGACGCGTGCTATTTCGCTTTTGTTGAGAGATGAGTTTAAAAAATGTGCAATACTGTTGTCGGTACTAAATCCTCGCATTGCATCTACTTGGTTTTTCATTAATGCAATGAGGGGCGAAATAATAATAGCAGTACCTTCCAAAAGAAATGACGGCAGTTGGTAGCATAAAGATTTACCGCCTCCTGTTGGCATTAAAACAAATGTGTCATTCCCCGATAGCAGGTTCAAAATCACATCTCTTTGGTTCCCTTTAAAGGAATCAAATCCAAAGTGTTTTTTTAAACATACTAGTAAATCTTCCTCTGTATAAGTTGACATTGATTTTTAATGTTTGTTTATATATTGATACTATATCTTTATTTTTTTTGTTTTAAAATTGGTGAAATATATATTCAAAAACAAAGAATAATAAATACTTTTGTAAAAATAAATTTACTGATAATTTTTTGTAATAAAAACAATAAAAATAAATATTTTGAAAGAATTTTGTGATATAATAGCTAATGCAAAAAAAATTATTTTATCAGAAGCCCAATCAGTCTCATTGCTTGTTGATTATCTTGATGATAGCTTTGCTGAAATAGTTAAAATTATTTTACAAACTAAGGGGCGGATTGTTGTCACAGGCATAGGTAAAAGTGCTCACATTGCAACCAAAATTGTAGCCACTTTAAATTCAACTGGAACCCCGGCCGTGTTTATGCATGCTACAGAGGCAATTCATGGCGATTTGGGGATGATTCAGACTGATGATATTATTCTGTGTTTGTCTCGAAGTGGAAACACAGCCGAAATAAAAGTGTTAATTCCTTTATTAAAGCGTGGTGGAAATCCATTGATAGCAATGGTTTCGGAGAAAGATTCATATTTAGCACAACAATCTGATTATATAATTCATTCGTATATTGAACGTGAGGCGTGTCCGTATAATCTTGCACCTACCACCAGTACAACGGCACAATTGGTTTTAGGCGATGCTCTTGCAATGACTTTGTTGCAACAACGAAAATTCTCTCCCGAAGATTTTGCAAAATTTCATCCTGGGGGAGCTTTAGGAAAACGAATGTATCTTCATGTGTCTGATTTGATGGATGAATCCAAAAAACCTCATGTTTCTCCTAATCAGTCAATTCCTGAAGTTATTATGGAAATTTCCTCTAAACGATTGGGTGCTACGGCTGTTATTTCTGCTGAACATACATTATTGGGCATAATAACTGATGGTGACTTACGGCGTATGTTAGAAAATTCTTCTGATATATCTCAATTCCAGGCACATGATATTATGACACAAAACCCAAAACAAATAAGTCCGCATGAGTTAGCTATTGAGGCTTTTAATGAAATGGAAGAAAGTAATATAACACAAATGGTTGTTACTGAGGGAGAAAAATATTTGGGGATGATACATTTGCATGATTTAATAAAAGAAGGTATAGTATAATGAAGCAGCAAGATATAGAAATAATGTCTCCTGTTGGTTCGTATGAGTCATTAGCAGCTGCAATTAATGCCGGAGCTGGGTCTGTATATTTTGGTCTCGAAATGTTGAATATGCGTGCTCGCTCTTCTCAGAATTTTACCCGTAGTGATTTATCCGAAATTGTATCGATATGTCGTACTCATTCGGTAAAAACATATGTTACAGTTAATACAATATTATATGATACTGATTTAGAAATATTGGATTCTCTTATGCAAGCGGTCCATGAACATGAAGTATCAGCGGTAATTGTGTCAGATATAGCAGCGATTCAGGCAGCACGAAAATATGGTGTGGAGGTGCATATTTCCACACAATTAAATATATCAAATATTGAAGCAGTACGATTTTATGCACAGTTTGCAGATGTTATGGTCTTGGCTCGTGAATTACATTTGCCTCAGGTGAAAGCAATTTCTGATGCAATAATACAAGAAAACATTACCGGACCTTCAGGAAATCTTGTACAGATTGAAATGTTTGTGCATGGTGCTTTGTGTATGTCAATTTCCGGAAAATGCTATTTAAGTTTGCACGAACAAAATGCATCAGCAAATCGTGGTGCGTGTATGCAAACTTGTAGAAAAGCATATATCGTAACAGAAAAAGAAAGTGGCGATGAGTTGGAAATTGATAATGAATACATAATGTCTCCTAAAGATTTGTGTACTATTGGTTTTGTGGATGAATTAATAGATGCAGGTGTGTCGGTTTTTAAAATCGAGGGACGAGCACGCTCTCCTGAGTATGTAAAAACAGTTACGCAGTGTTATAAAGAAGCTGTCAAATCCTATAATCATAATGAATACACTGAAGAAAAAATTGCTCTATGGCGAGAAAAGCTCTCCCGTGTTTTTAATCGTGGTTTTTGGAATGGTTATTATCTTGGTCAACGTCTTGGAGAATGGAGTAAAAAATATGGAAGTAGTTCTACAATCCGTAAGATGAAGCTGGGCATATGCACAAATTTTTTCACTAAAATAGGTGTAGCCGAATTTCACATGCAGTCCGGAGAATTGTCAGTAGGAGATACTATATATGTTATAGGCAAAACAACAGGTGTTGTTGAAATGGAGGTGCAGGAAATTCGAGTACATCTAGAATCGGTTGAGACAACCAAAAAAGGTGAGGTTTGTTCAGTTAAAACAGCCAAACTGGTGAGGCGTGGTGATACTTTGTATAAGATTCAAAAGAATAATTAAATGTTGAAAATCAATCTATATTCTTGTTTTTATGTTTTCATATTAAATGGATTAAGAATTTATGTATCATATAGTATTTGCAGAATAGCATTTCTTGTGTATTTTACTGTTTTTTTTGAAACTAAGTTTTCCAAACATGCAAAATAATTTAAAAAAAACTAAACATATTCTCTTTTTTTCTTCATGGTACCCAACACGAGTTAATCCTACTCATGGAGATTTTGTTTTTCGCCATGGTGAATCGGTTTCTTTGTTTTGTAAAACAACAGTTCTTCATGTTGTTTATGATAGCAAAATGGCACAAAAAATTCAGATAAAACAAAATACATCAAAATCATTGTCTGAATATATTTATTATTTTAGACTTCCGTTTTTGTTAAGGTTTTTAAAGCCTGTTTGTTTTTTATTATTGTATTTTTATGCAGTTCATTTATATATAAACCAACAAGGTAAACCCGATATTATTCATGTTCATATTATGTTTCCTCTTGTTATTATTGCATTTTTTTGTAAATTATTTTGCGGAATACCTTATTGTATTACTGAACACTGGACGGGATATTTACCGACAGCACCAAAATTATTAGGACGGTTTAAAAAATGGTATATTCAGTTTTTTTCGCGATTAAATTCAGGAATTATGCCGGTGAGTGAAGATTTACAAAAAGCCCTTAAAAATCATGGAGTACGAGGACAATATACTGTTGTACAAAATGTTGTTGATACTTCATTGTTTTATCCATCTACGAATAAAGATTATACGATTATTCGTGTAGTGCATATTTCACACCTAAACGATGAACATAAAAATATATCTGGCATTTTACGCGTGTTTAAAAAAGTGTGTGAAATAAATTCTCAACTTGTTTTGCAAATAATATCTGAAAATGCACCTTTATATGTTAAGGAATATGTGAGAGAATTAGGGATTCAACAAAATGTCCAATTTTTAGGGTATAAAAACCGACAAGAATTAGCACAGATACTTCGCGAAGCTTCATATTTGCTTCTTTTTAGCAATTATGAAAATTTTCCGTGTGTTATAGTTGAAGCTCTAGCCAGCGGAATTCCTGTGATAAGCAGTAATGTCGGTGGAATTTCTGAACATGTGTCAGAAAAAAACGGTATACTAGTAGAGCCTCGAAACGAAGAACAATTGTATAATGCAATTCAATATATGAATAATCATTATACAGAGTTTAATTCAAATGAATTACATTCGTATGCAGTTGAGCATTTTAGTTATGAATCAGTTGCAAAATCTATACTTCAAGTATATGATAAACTTTTGAGAAATAATACGTGAAAAATAAATATATACATAAATTGGTACAATCAGAGTTTGTTAAAAACTCAACCACATTACTTTCATCCAATGTAATTGCACAAATTATTGCAATCACAATTTATCCAATTGTAACGCGTATTTACTCTCCCGATGATTTTGGTGAGTTTTCGTTATTTTTAACAATAGCAGGTATATTATCAATTATTTCAACCGGAAGATATGAATCTGCTATTTTGTTACCCAAGAATGAATCTAAAGCAATAGCTGTATTTCAATTATGTATAAAGATGAGTGTAATAATATTTATTATTCTTTTACCAGTATCGGTTTTTTTTAAAAATCAGATTGCTCAGTTTTTTGGCTCAAATATTTTGCAAAAATGGTTACCATTATTGCCTGTTTTGGTGCTTCTCAGTGCTTTTTGGCAGAGCCTGAATTTTTATTTGATTCGTTTTAAAAAATTTAAAAAAATAGGATTTTATAATATTTCACAAAGTACTGTAAATTCTGCTTTCAAGGTAGGTTTTGGAATATTTAAAATATTGCATATCGGGCTTATTTTATCAACACTTTTAGGTCAATTGTTTGCTTTATTTACTACAGTTTTTATAAGTAGAAAGTTATTTTTGAAACTTATTGAAAATAACAAATTACTTCTTCAATCTGTTAGGAGAGAATATATTAAATTTCCTTTATATGAAATGCCCCATGCTGTTATAAATATGCTTTCTGGTAGTTTGCCTATATTGTTATTGTCAACAGAGTTTTCACTTGAATTAATAGGTTTTTTTTCGCTTGGTATAACCTTAGGTTTTCGTCCAATAAATGTTTTTTGTAGTTCAATTTATCAAGTGCTTTTTCAAAAAATAACTCAAAAAGTAAATAATAATGAAATAATAATTGAACATTTATTTTCTTATATAAAAAAAGTTGCAGTTTTTATTTTACCTCTGTTTGTGTTTGTATTTATTTTTTCTAATGAAATATTTGAACTTTTATTTGGGAAAGAGTGGCGAGTCGCCGGAACATATTTTAAACTAATGCTTCCTTGGTTTTTTGTAGTTGTTTTTACTTCGTCGTTGTCTTTTATTCCCAAAATATTTCAAAAACAAAAATATGCTATGTTTATTGAAATAATTTATATAATTTTACGTATCGTAGTATTATATATAGGCTTATATAATCATTCATTTTATTTGGCAATTTTATTATTTTGCAGTGTATCGGTTTTTATGTTAACTGTACAGTTAATATGGTTTTTAAGTCTTTCTAAAAAATATGAATTACAAAGACAATGCATGTAATAGTTTTACGAAGAAATAATGCATATTCATGGTTCACTTATAAAAATATAAGTGTTAAAGGGTTTATTTACGGTGAAAGTAACAAAATTATTAAGGGAAAAGAGTTAGCTCATTTTTTTTTATCGATTTCATCAGATCTATTACAAAATAAATTACCAATGATAAATGGAATATTCTCTGTTATAATACAAAAAGAGGATACAGTAATTGTTATTGTAGATAGATTTCGTACATATCCGATTTTTTATAGAAAAAAAAATAATTGTATAGTTTTAAGTGATGAGGTTGATGCACTTTTTGATACAGGAGAATTAAAGAAAAATAATTATTCTATATTTCAGGAATTTTCAGGATTTGGTTATACTTTGAATGATGCAACATTAATTGAAGGTGTTTTTCAAACACGTGCAGGAGAGATAATCTATATACATAAAACTCATATAGTAAAGGAGTTTTTTCATATTCATAGTGCTGCCATAGAAAATATTGATTATGAGGTTGCTAAGTGTCAATTACATACAATTTTTTGCAATTTAATTAAAAAAACGAGTATATTTTTACAAGGAAAAAAAGTGGCGTTACCTTTAAGTGGTGGTTTTGATTCACGACTTTTAGCTGTTTTCTTAAAAGAAGCAGGAGTTAAAGATGTTATTTGCTTTACTTTTGGAACAAGAAAAAAAAATCCTGAAAAGTTGCGAGCTCAAAAGGTTGCTCAGAGGTTAGGCTTTAGGTGGCATTTTGTCGATTATGATACAATTAACAAAAATGGTTTTTTAGAGACTCAACGATTTAAGAAGTTTTATCAATATGAGGCTCAATATGTGTCGAAGTTTGCTTTTATGCAGTATTTTGCCGCATGTTATTTGCAGGATGAGCTAAATATACCTAAAGGCACATATATAATGCCTGGACATGGAGGTGATTTTTTTTCAGGGAGTCATTTGCGTCCATATATGCGGTCTTATAAAAAAAATAATACAATTGCCGCAGATTTATGTTATATACATAGTGATCTTGTAACAACAACAACTAAGATACGAAAAAGAGAAAAAGAGAAAATTAAAAATAGTTTAAATGAAAACATTCCTTTATATAATAATATTGAAAATTGGGATTTAAAGGAACGTCAGGCGAAATATATAATAAATTCATGTAAATTATGGGAATACTTTAATTGGCCCTATTATATGCCTTTATGCGATAACGAATTTATGGATTTTTTTGTAAAACTTCCTTTTGAATATAGAGTTAATCAAAAATTGTATATAGATGTTATCAGTGAAATTTTTGAAAAATATAATTTAAATTTCGAAGAGGATAATAAACGCGAAGAGGTTCCTTATAAACAAAAAATAAAAGCATATATTAAGCGAACTTTTCCATGTCTTAGAAAGAAAACAGATTTATTTCAGTGGGATTATTTTGATTTTAAAACCACGTCAAAGCCTATTGTAGAAGAGCTTAAACAAAATAGTGTTTTTAGTAAAATTCGTTCCATGAATGGTATTTTTACAGAATGGTATTTGCTTCAAATTAAAAAGTTTAATTAGTTTTTATATTGTTTTTTGTACGTAACATTATATTATAATCAGCTCCTTTATATGTCGTTTTAGCTTGATAAAATATATAATCTACAGTGTCAGTTTTAATATATTCGAAATTTGCTCCAAGATGTTCGTTTTCATATTTATTTGCATAATTGTTTGTAAATATCGGATTGTTTTTGTGTGGGGTAAAGGTTATGCCGCCATCTGTTGAAATAAAAGCTCCTAATTGTGTATCATCTACATTCCCCGATTTATCTAAATACATTCGTCGTGTTATATAATGATGCCACGGACCCATGTTGAATTTTTTTATGCCGGCGAGTATTATATATATAGAATCATGAGATGCTTTAATGTAGCAAGGTTCCGTTGCTTTTGTCGAACTTCGCCATCCACTTCTGTGTATTGAAATTGGATTGTGAGATGATTTTTCCCATGTTTGTAAATCTTGTGATGTAGCTATTCCAATAGATTCTTCAGAATCTGAATTGTGCCCGTCGTATATCATCATAAAACCGGAATTATACGAGCATATTTTGGCATAGAAGCACGCATTTTCGTCCCATCTGCCGGCATGTCCCGGAGAAATAACAGGGTTTTTTTGTATTTCCCATGGTCCAAGTAGACTTTGCTGAGATATGGCGAGCCCTATATGGCGTTTGCCAAGACTATCGTAGCCATCTAAAAATAAATGCCATTTATTATTATACCTTACAATATCATTTGTGTAAGGTGTTTGTTTATGAGTGTTCGATTTATCTCTGCCTGCCCACCATATATGTTCAAAATCGGATGCGTGTAAAATTGGATTGCCATTATTGGCTGCTTTCCAATTAATCAAATTGTTAGACAAAGCAGCATAAATTTGTATTTTATGTGTACCGCATTCATTTGCTATCAATATCCATTTTTGTAAAAGACTATCGTATGCAATAGAAGAAAAATGTATGCTTTTTCCTGCAAAATCCGGCCATATATCGGGAGAAATGATTGGAGTGATTGTTTTGTTTGTGTATCCTGAAGGATTTTTATTCCAAAAGACTACACGTTGATTGGTTTTGGGAAATCCACTTCCGCGTAGAATATTTCCAAGAGTTATTTCATTGGTGTCTATAGTTTTTATAGCTCTTAGATTTTCTACACCCGCATCATACAATGCTTTTTTTGTACCCCATCCTAAATACCATTGTGAGGAGTTGGAATTTTGAACATGAAAGTTTTCAGGCAATACAATAGAAATACTGGAATCAGTTGTATTCACTTTTTCGGTACGTATATAAGTTCCTTCAATAGTATTGTCTTGTTCGTAATTAACAATCATACATGGTTCGTGTAAAAAAAAATGTGCGGATGTTTTCTTTATGGAGGATGTATTGCAGGAAACAATACCAATACAAAGAAATAAAAAGCATATAAATTTTTGAAGCATATGTATAGGTGTATTTTAATAATGAATTGTCAAAAATATACATTTTTGTGTAATTGCATTTTAGTTTATAGTAAAATAAATATATTTGTGCAAATAAATTTTCGCATGAATAAAAGTAGTATACAGAT
Source organism: Bacteroidales bacterium (assembly GCA_046482735.1). GTDB lineage: Bacteria > Bacteroidota > Bacteroidia > Bacteroidales > UBA1715 > JAQICB01. The sequence continues at coordinate 17,959 of JAWOEL010000027.1, forward strand.
GTATCCGGAACAGCATTTTGCTGTGGTTAAATTTAAATCGGGAGATTTATATTTGGATGAATTGATACAGATAAATAAGGCCTATAAAGAACATGAACAATATAGTACTATTCATTTTTTGGTTATGATTTTTTTGGAGTGTAATCCTATATTTACTGAAAAAGATTTAGACGAAATTGCCGATAAATATTCTGTTAATGTATATCCTAATAATCATATACGTAGTGTGTTTTTGGTAGACAGTCCCAAAACTACTGCTTTTGCACACCTTATTCATTCGAACACACCCGAGGAATCTTTTTATTGTTCAACTTTTGAAAAAGCATATGAATTTTTACGTCCGAACATTTCATTTACAGAATTTTTAGAAAAGACACGTTAGTATTGCTTGTTTGTAATGTCTTTAAACACATGAAAAACAATAGGACAAATTGAAATATTTTTTGTATGAACAGACAGTATTTGAGCAGCACGTCTGCGATCTGTGTGAGGATATTCTTTACATGCACGTGGTCGGAATGAATAAATGCTGCAATAATTATCATCCATAAGAAAAGGGCAGGGTTGTTTTTTGAAAACAAAGTCATTGTCAGCATCAGTGTCGAAATATTGTTCGACAATATCCGAAGGTTTAATTTTTAAGTGTTTTGATAATCGTAAAACATCTGAATTTTTGAGAGCAGGACTTATCGATTTACAACAGCGAGCACAATCTAGGCAATTAATTTTTTCGCTATAAAAATTATGTAATGCCTGCAAGGTAATATCTAAATTTTTTGGAGGTTTCTTTTTTAGTTTTGAAATTGCGAGTAAAATTTTTTTAGTATCTGATTTTGAGCGTAGAAAAAACTCAGAAATTAACGTATTCATATTAAAAAAGATTAAAAGAGAAAAATAATTTCAAAAATAATGCATTTTTTTTGGTTCAAAATTTTCTCGTCCAGTAATTTTATTTATTTTTGACAATGGATGGGAGAGGTGGCCGAGTGGTTGAAGGCGCACGCCTGGAAAGCGTGTATACCGCTTGAAACGGTATCGAGGGTTCGAATCCCTCTCTCTCCGCACAAGAAGAGTTTTGTAATATATAAAATAATAAATAGTAAATCGAATTTTAATTAAATAGCATTGTTATGAAAAAGTTATTTGCAGTTTTAATGGTTGTTGGATGTTTTTCAATGAACCTGTTTTCTCAAGATTCAACGAGTAATCAATCAGAAATGTCAGATTCAGTAGGTGTAGTTGATACCGCTGCACAAGAAGAAGAAGCAGTAGCACCGGAAGATGATATGACTGAAAATGAAGTGGCAGAAGTTGATACAGAAGAAGAAGTGGTTGAAAAAGGATTACATCAAGTAATTAAAGAGAAATTTATAGAAGGTGGTGCCGGATTTATGGCAATTGTTATTATATGTCTTATTTTAGGTTTAGCTATTGCTATAGAACGTATAATATATCTAAATCTTGCAACAACAAATTCCGAAAAACTGTTAGGTAAAGTTGAAGATGCGTTAAACAAAGGTGGTCAGGAAGAAGCAATGGAAGTGTGTCGAAGTACATCGGGACCAGTTGCAAGTATTTTTTACCAAGGTTTAAGCCGTATGGATGAAGGAGTTGATGTTGTTGAGAAGTCAGTGGTTTCGTATGGTAGTGTTCAAATGGGCTTGCTTGAAAAAGGTTTAACGTGGTTGTCTTTATTTATAGCCTTGGCTCCAATGTTAGGTTTCATGGGTACTGTAATAGGTATGATTGATGCGTTTGATTCAATTGCTGTTGCCGGTGATATTTCGCCAAATCTTGTTGCAGGTGGTATTAAAGTTGCACTTATAACTACGGTAACTGGTCTTATTGTGGCAATGATTCTTCAAGTATTTTATAATTATTTACTTTCTAAAATTGATAGTTTAACTTCTGATATGGAAGATGCTTCAATTTCTCTTGTTGATATTGTTGTTAAGTATAATGCAAAAAAATAATCATAATGGATTTTAATAAAATTTTTAAAATAGTTTCAGTATCTTTATTTGCAATTGCTGCCCTTGGTATATTTGTGTATCTCGGGTATGCATCATCTAAAGATTGTTTAGGATGTGATCTTCCTGAGTGTGAAGGTGTCACAGAATCCGGAGAAGTGTATTTAAGACCTGCTGATGAGTGTGCTCGCCCGTATGAGGAAATAAAAAAAGAACTAGAAGAGACTGAACAAATGAATGCTCAAATGGGTTTGAGCAATGAAAATGTTACAAGTGATTGTTCTCAAGAGTGTTTAACATATGCAGGTAACTTTATGACTTTTGGTATTGTTTTTATAGTTGTTGCCGGTATTTTGACTTTATTGTTTGCGGTGTATAACTTAGTTGTAAATCCGAAAAAAATCAAAGGGGTTCTCTTTGGAATAGTTGCTCTCGGACTTGTATTGTTGGCTTCGTATCTATTGGCTTCTGATTCTATTCCTAATATAATTGGATATGATGAGGTTATAACTCATACAGAAGCAAAATGGGTTGAAACAACATTATATATGTTCTATATATTAGTATCTGTTGCGGTTCTTGGTATTATTGGAACAGGTGTTACAAAAATTGTTAAAAATCGTAAATAGTTGATATTTATACTTAAAAGGTAATATCATTTTAATTTATTTATTATGGCTCGAAGATCTATTCCTGAAATAAATTCATCATCAATGGCCGATATAGCTTTTATGCTGTTGATTTTCTTCTTAGTTGCGACAACTATGGAGACGGATAAAGGCTTGTCTCGAACTTTGCCTCCGTATGTTCCGCCTGAAGAACAACAAGAAATAAAGGTGATTGAGAAGAATTTATTTGTCGTTTTTCTTAATAAAAACAATAATTTAATGATCGAAAAAAGTCCTGCTCACATAAGTGAGTTACGTGATAAATGTATCGATTTTTTAACGCATATGAATAATAATTCAGAGGATAATCGATATCCCGGATTTGAGGTGAAAGATATTCCTATATTGGGAAATCAAAAAGTTACAAAAGCTATTGTAAGTATTCAAAATGACCGTGGATCTTCGTATGATAAATATATTGAGGTGCAAAATGAAATTGTTGCGGCTTATAATGCGGTTCGTGATATGTATGCCCGAAAGTATTTTTATAAAAAATTCGAAGATTTAAATGATGATGAATATGAGGCAATAAAAGAACTTATACCTCAAAAAATATCTGAAGCTGAACCGAAAAATATTGGAGGAAATTAATTATGGCAAAAATACGTAAAGAAGGGAAAAAAACTCCACCGGCTATTTCTACTGCATCCTTACCGGATATAGTGTTTATGCTTTTGTTTTTCTTTATGGTTTCAACAACTATGAGGGAAAGTAGTCTTATGATTAAAAAACCGACATTACCAAAAGCTACGGAAATAACTAAGTTGGAAAAGAAATCTCTCGTGAGTAATATTTATGTGGCACCGCCTGCAAAAGAATATGAGTCTATATATGGTACACAACCGGTTATTCAGCTCAATGAGGCTATTGAGGATGTGTCAAAAATTCCTCAATTTATTCAGAAAGAACGTGAGGCACGAAACCCTAATGAACGAGAACTTATGTCAGTTTCTTTAAAAGCTGATAAGAATACGAAAATGGGTATTATTTCTGATATAAAAATGGAATTGCGTCGTATAAATGCATTGAAATTAAATTATGCTGCCCTAGATAAGCAGTAGAAGTATATTATTTAATTTTATAAAAGTAAATTAATTTGTTAAAAAAAATCGATAATTTTATGATTATCGATTTTTTTTTGTTATACTGTGAGTGTGCATGCATATCTAAATAAAGTTTTCGAAACATATATCCAAAAATCTGGTATCACCTATGTGTTATAATTTGTGTGATACCAGTTTTGGATAAAATATACTACTCTATACGTACCATATTATAAAAAATGGTGTTGCGACTTTTTTACAATATTATTTAATACGCTTTGTTTTATATGTCAACATAATACGATAGCACTTATTACTGTTTTTTTGTAATTATTGTATTAATTTTCATCGTATTGCAGTACAAACATACATAGTTTTTTTGAAAAAAACAATGTGCACCTAAAAAAAATAACAAATTATTCTCATTATATAATCACTAATAATTTAAATACTTAAAACACAGAGAAAAAGTTAATGTATTTTAAATTATCTTATATGTGAAAATACTCATTTTTACTATTCTTATTGTGCAATATATTTTAAAAATGTCAGTCGCATAAATATTTGATTTTTTTGCGAAAAAAAAATTCTGTAAGCAATTTATTTATTGTGTAATACATGGTTTTTTGGTGTTGTGAGAGTGTATAACAGAATCTTATTATTTATAAAGTGTTGTATGCTACTAGTTTATTTTATATATTTGTATCGATTATTTAAATAAATATAGTGTTAACATAACCAATTTATATATAAATATGAAAAAAGGTATACGTAGTACAATTATTTTAACATTGTGTAGCGTGCCGGTCTTTAGTCAGAATTTTACAGACTTCATAACTCCAAAGAAAATTTTAGGTGGTTATGCTTGTTGTCAAGGTGATGAAATTTTAAAAACTAATGAAAATCCTGTCGTTTATGCAAACTCTTCAAATTTTCTATATACAGGAGCTTTTACACTCGGTATTGTAAGCGGTGGTACTATAGGGTGGCAAATAGGAAGTATGCTTGGGGTCAATGAGGTTAATTGGTTCCTTTTAGGACTTAGTGTTGTATTAATAGCACCGAGAAAGTGTTTCGTTATTTTATCTGATAGAAAATTAGAGGATGCTGTTAATGTGTATAATCGAGGATTGAACCAATTAAGCATGTATAAAATACATATGAGTGAAAGTTTTTTTTGTTGGAAATGGAGCAGGTTTACAGTTTAAATTTTGATGTAAATAAACTATAAATGGTAACAACTTATACTTAGCATAAATTTTTAGAGAGGGTGAATTTTATTATAAACGTTTTTAATAGTCTATTACTATTTAATATATAAAGGAGTTTAAAAAAGAGAAAAAATACAATAAGAAAAACTGTGTAATCAAAAAAGTAAATAAGAAACAGTTATACAATATAAGTGAGTAATTTATTTAATCTAAATCTTATCAATCATATTACAATTGTAGATAGAGGTTAATTGGTTTAAAACTTTAACGATAATATTATTATGTATTATAGAAGTAGTTAATACTTTTTTATACATAATTGTATTAAGAAAACAGATAGACCGGCTGATAAACATGAAAAAAAGAGAATTTGTTACTGGAGACATTCATGGTCATTATAACGAAATGCTTGAATTGCTTGAAATGGTTAAATTCAATTTCAATTCTTTAATTTGTCTAGGAGATTTAGTAGATCGAGGTTCAAAACCTATTCAGGTGATTGAAACATTAATGAGAATGAAACATTTAACATGTATTCTCGGGAATCATGATGAATGGTGCTATCAATATTTAGTAAATAATTCTCAACCAATTGATTGGCTCCTACAGGGAGGGCAAACTACCTTAAATGCATATATAGACAATCCAGTATATATACAAAGACATATATCTTTTTTTGAAAAAGCTATGTTATATTCTATTGATGAAGAAAACAGACTATTTGTACATGGTGGATTTAATCATCATATTCCGTTTAACTTACAAAGAGATAATAAAGAATTGGTAACGTGGGACAGATCATTAGTGAATGCAGCAATGGAATATGAAAAATATGATTGTGTGTTTACTGAGTTTAATGAAATTTTTGTTGGACATACACCGACGCAATTCATAAAATATGATTACCCGTTAAAAATAAGCAATTTATGGATGCTTGATACAGGTGTTAGTTTCTCTCGCAAAATTGCCATTATGAATATAGAGACAAAGGATTTTTGGCAATCAACATCCGAATCTAATAAATTAAAGAAAAATGAAGAATAGAAAGTGTGGCATTATACAGCAGTATTTTATCATTAAAATTCCATTTATTTTTCATTATTATTCAATTGTATATCAATTAAGCATGAAGTAGTTTTGTTTTACAATATATTTATGATTATTAAGCATGACCAACAAGGAAACAAATAAAAACACAAAAAAATCAGTATTAGTACCCTATTTGATATTAAAATCACTTAATGGAGTACATTCAAATATCACTATATTAAATGAAAAGTTGATAATTGGAAGGTTGACCGATGTTAATGATGTTGCTTTGCAGCCAGATCCACAATGTTTAGTTACTCGATATTGTCATTGTTATATTGAAATTCGTAATTGTACAGGATGGTTAATAGATAATGCCAGTAAAAACGGAACATTTTTAAAACGAAATAATCTAATGCAAAAAGTTTCAGGAGAAATTAAGCTTCAAGATAATGATTGCATTATGATTCTTGGAGAAATCAATAAAAACAAAGAATTAAATTATTGGCAATTAACTTTCATTGATCCACTTGCTACTAAAGATATAGCTTTCGGACAAACTACGATTTTTTATGATTGGAGTCAAGCAATACTTATTATTAACAGAGATGGAAAGCAAGAAATAATAACATCATTAACACCTTTGGAACATAAGTTTCTCAGGTATATGGATCAAAAAAACAAACAAAATAATAATGTGCCGGTTGTGTGTACATATGAAGAGTTAATTTCG
>JAWOEL010000123.1:0-13727 GCA_046482735.1 Bacteroidales bacterium
TACTGCATATCACAGACACAAAAACCAGTGCCATGCCGCCAACAGCCGTGATTACATCCGACCGCAAAAAGATGACCGGCGTTTCCACCGGCGGGCATGTCATTTTGTTCGGCCAAAAAGGAATGGTTGAGGGCGGGGTATCCTATACGGCGCCACAGGGCGAAAATGCACACCTGGTGGTTGATTTGAAACCCGGCACCGCATATGCTGTGACAGGAACTGCCGATGGAACCGGTTTGATGACCACCAGTCCGGAAGGTACCCTGCGGTTTAAGACAAAGGGCGCAGCAACTGTCACGCTTGCGCCGAAGGGAGAATAACTGATGCTTCACCCTGCCCCCCCCTGGCGGACGGCCGCTATTGTCTGTATGATACTGTCTCTGGCCGTGTGCTTGCCCGGGAGCACCGCCGCCCGGGAGGGTGTGGTGCACGGTGAATTTTATCAAAAACTTGAACAGATCTGGTCCGATGTGCAGATAAGTCCTGATGCTGCATACTGGAGAGCCATTACCAACAGCAACAATTGTTCGGCAAGAACCGATACTGTAGAATTAGAATTTTTGTATAACCCTATTCCTCCTCTTCAACAAGATCGGGAATATTTATCGACACAATCATACAACGCTATTCAGTGGTATGCAAACGATACGCTTATACCTGACGAAACCGAACAAATATATCTCACACGCGAAAGTGGTAACTATTCGGTTGAGGTAACCCACGACAACATGTGCCGTGCACAATCGAATTCGATAGAAGTTTGTGTGCCATTTCCATACATTTTTCACGAACACAACACATTAATATCCACCCACGGTGCTACATTTCAATGGTTTTATGAAAACGATACTATTTTCGGAGCACACGACTCCATCTATCATGCTCAACTTACCGGTAATTATTCAGTAGACGTAACACTCCAAAGTGGTTGCACCTCCCGCAGCAACACGCTCAATATTTGCTACCCCGTTCCAACAATCAGCATTCAAGAAAATAATGTATTAGAATCATCACTCGGACTTTCCTATCAGTGGTATCTCAACGACAGTATAATAGACGGTGCAACAGCACGATTGTATGTTCCTCAAGAAGCAGGCACATATACTGTCGAGCTCACAAACTTAGAAGAATGCACCGGTTTTTCCGACCCGGTTTTTACTTACCCCACCAATATTGATTCACTTACTATTTTAGAAGATATTCTCGTATATCCAAATCCATTTTCGGACATACTCACCCTTATAATTCCCGAAACATTTATTGGCTCACAGTGTAAAATATATACACAAAACGGCAAAAACATCTATGCAACTACATTATCAAACACACAAACATCGCATGATGTTTCACTATTTCCTCCAGGCACATATACTCTTATTTTTACACAGAAGAGTAAGAAAATTTCTCAAAACATTATTATCAAAAAATAAACACACCATTAAAAACTATCCCGTAATATATTCACAATACATAAAGACAAAATAACCCCCCAGAACTACCTGACACACAATACTAAAAACACATTAAAAAACCATTTCGTTTTTTTTTCATATATTTGCAGTATAAACTGTAGACTAAATATTATGATACATTTACAATCTTCATTATTTATAAGAGTCAGTTGTATATTTTTACTTTTCGTAACGGTTTCATGTTCACCAAACAAAACATCAACACAAGGAGGTGAGGAAGCAGAAGAACAAGAAATTTTCACACGAGATTTAGACGAAATTCGTGAAGACGGAAAACTTCGTGCACTCATAATATATAGTAGCACCAGTTATTTTTTATACAGAGGCAAAGCTATGGGGTACGAATATGAACAACTTAAACGCCTTGCAAAATCACTCGATTTAGAACTTGAATTATACGTTGCACAAAACATAGACAGTTTATTTGTTGAACTCAAAAAAGGAACAGCAGATATTGTTGCACATGGATTAACCATAACCAGTGAACGAAAAAAACAGGTCAAATTTACCGATTATCTCTATTTAACCCGACAAGTTCTGGTTCAAAAAAAACCGAATAATTGGCGACATTTAACATGGTCGTCAATCCAGAAATCATTAATACATGATCCATTAGATTTAATAAACGACACAGTATCTGTTCGCGAAAACACCTCATATTTTCAACGAATACAAAATCTCTCGAAAGAAATGGGAGGCCCCATATATATAGACACAATTCGAGGAAATGTTTCAACCGACAAAATCATTGAACAAGTAGTTTATGGTAATATAAAACACACTATTGCAGATGAATACATTGCAAAAATTAATGCATCATACTATCCTATTTTAGATATTTCGGTACCGGTTAGCTTTTCGCAACGCATAGCGTGGGCAGTTCGACCAAGTTCTCCCAAACTTCTCAAAGAAGTAAATACATGGATACAAAAAGAACGAAAAGAAGTTGATTATCATGTAATTTACAATAAATACTTTGAAAACAAACGCACCTTCAAACAACGTATTCGCAGCGATTTTTATAGTTTAAATAAAAACCAAATAAGCAAATACGATAATACTATAAAAAAACACGCAAACCGTATAAATTGGGATTGGCGACTTTTGACATCACTTATATATCAAGAATCAAGATTTGACCCCAAAGCTGCTTCATGGGCAGGAGCAAAAGGACTTATGCAACTTATGCCCGAAACAGCAAAAGAATTGGGGGTACAAAACATATTTAATGTACCACAAAATATTAAAGGAGGTACTAAATATTTACACCAAATTTATACTAAATTTAATGAAGTACCCGACACTATTCAACGTATCAAATTAACAATGGCATCATATAATTGCGGATACTACCACGTACTTGACGCTCAAAATCTGGCAGAAGTTAATGGGCTTGACAAGCACAAATGGGATGGAAATGTTGAAAACATGATTTTGGATTTGAGCTATCCCGAAAACTACAAACACGAGGTAGTACATTACGGATATGTTCGCGGAATTGAACCATTTACCTATGTTAAACAAATTTTTCAGCGGTACAAACACTATACAAATTTCATACAAAAATAATAAACTACCTCATGAACGAGTTTCTCTCTTACACACTGCTTGATACCGGCAATTACACATTACGTGTTTCAAACATTGTAAGTGTTATTATCTATGTTACTATTATTATTAGTATAGCATTTGTTCTCAAAAAACTCGTGTATAAAACAAGGCACATAGATTTACCCAAAAAATTTTCAATCAATAAATTAATACATTATTTTTTAGCAACAATTTCATTTGTCATTTGCTTACACTTATTGGGGCTCAATATCTCAGTACTTCTTGCGGGTTCTGCCGCACTGTTAGTTGGTATTGGGTTTGGACTGCAAAATTTATTTCGAGACTTTATTTCCGGCATTATTCTTCTTCTCGACGGCACCCTTTCGGTAAATGATTACATAGAAGTAAATGGTGAAATATATCAGGTTCAGGAAATAAACTTCCGCACAACAAGAATGATTGGCAGAGATGAAAACTATGTGATTATGCCAAACTCCGAACTTACGGCAAATAAGGTTGAAAACTGGACATACGATAAAATATCGTCACGTTTCAAAATAAATATCGGTGTTGAATACTCTACCGATGTGGAACTTATGATGACAACTGTTCAGGCTGTTACCCAAAAACATTTAAAGGTATTGCAAGACCCAAAACCATTTGTACGATTTGAAGACTACGGAAACTCAGCCCTACATTTTTCGGTGTATTTTTACTCGAACGAAATTTTTCGTATAGAAAATATTAAAAGTGAATTACGCATTGAAATATACAAAGCTTTCAAAGAAAATAATATAGGAATTCCATTCCCGCAACGCGTTGTTCACATAAAAAATAATATATAAATCAAGTATTTTTTTTACTTTTGTACGAAACAAGTTAAACAATAAAACATACCATAATATGGCAGATTTTAAATATAAAAAAATGTTCGAAACCTCAAGCGATTCAACACAATATCGTTTAATAACCAAAGACTACGTTTCGACTATAGATGTAAACGGCAAAAAAATTTTACAAGTAGACCCGAAAGGTCTTGAATTGCTTGCAGAGGAAGCAATAAACGATGTGTCGTTTTATTTACGTTCATCTCACCTCGAAGGACTCACAAACATACTCAAAGACCCCGAAACATCAGACAATGATAAATTCGTAGCAGACACTATGCTTCGCAATCAGGTTATTGCAGCGCAGGGTGAATTACCAACCTGTCAGGATACCGGAACGGCTATAGTAATTGCAAAAAAAGGAGAATACGTCTGGACTGATGCTGATGATGCAGAATATCTTTCAAAAGGAATTTACACATCATATCAAGACAAAAACTTACGCTATTCTCAAGTAGTTCCAACAAGCATGTTCGAAGAAAAAAATTCAGGTTCAAACATGCCGGCACAAATCGACATAATGGCATCGCAAGGAAATGCATACGAATTTGTATTCCTCACCAAAGGTGGCGGTTCGGCAAACAAAACATTTTTGTATCAAATGACCAAATCACTTCTAAACGAAGCATCATTTACGGCATTTGTAAAAGAAAAATTAAAAGATTTAGGCACATCAGCTTGTCCTCCGTACCACATAGCTTTTGTAATTGGCGGACAAGTTGATACAAACCTCAAAACTGTAAAACTTGCTTCGGCAAAATATTATGATTCTCTACCAACAGAAGGAAATGAATACGGACAAGCCTATCGGGATTTAGAATGGGAAGCAAAAATTCAAAAAATAGCAGAAGAATTTGGTGTTGGAGCACAATTTGGCGGAAAAGCATTTGCACACGACATTCGTGTAGTTCGGTTGCCTCGTCACGCAGCCTCATGTGCTGTAGGACTCGGTGTGAGTTGTAGTGCCGACCGAAACATAAAAGCAAAAATAACCGAAGAGGGTATATTTGTAGAACAATTAGAAAAACATCCTGAGAACTACCTTCCGGAAGCAGAACTTGCACTGGAACCTGCTGTTGACATTGACTTAGATCAACCAATGGAAGAGATTCTGAAAATTCTTACCAAATATCCGATTAAAACACGATTGAATTTATCTGGCACATTGATAGTTGCTCGCGACATCGCACACGCACAAATCAAAAAAATGCTTGACGACGGGAAACCAATGCCCGAATATATGAAAAACCACCCGGTATATTATGCCGGTCCGGCAAAAACACCAAAAGGAATGGCATCGGGCAGTTTCGGACCAACAACGGCAAGCAGAATGGATCCTTATGTTGATGTATTCCAAAGTTTAGGCGGATCAATGATTATGCTTGCAAAAGGAAACCGTTCACCACAAGTTCGCGAAGCATGTAAAAAACACGGCGGATTTTATCTTGGTTCAATCGGAGGTCCTGCTGCAATTCTGGCAAAAGAAAATATAAAATCATCAGAAGTAGTTGATTTTGAAGATCTCGGCATGGAAGCAGTACGGAAAATCAGGGTCGAAAATTTCCCTGCATTTATTATTTGTGATGACAAAGGAAATGACTTCTTTTTAGAATTTTAATTACTACCTTTTTTCAGACTATATATATACCCGACACATTAATTTGTGCCGGGTTTTTTTTGAACTAATTTGCATGAAACAATACCTATCTCATAATTTCTCCACACAAAAAATTATATCGAACTCACGTTATTAACTCCCCCATCAAACTAAAAAAACACTACTTCATCAGAAAATTACCTGACGAATTTTACCTATACCACTAATATTTACACAGATTAATATTTGGCTATTAATGAGAAATGTATAATTTTGTCAACGTTTAAAAAGTTTAATTAATTAACAATCAAATAATAATAATTATGGCAATTAAAATTGGAATTAACGGATTTGGTCGAATCGGACGTTTCGTATTTCGTCAAGCAGTGGCAAAAGGAACTGTAGAGGTTGTAGCAATCAACGATCTTATTGATGTTGAATACATGGCATACATGTTGAAATATGACTCTACTCATGGTCGTTTTGACGGAACTGTTGAAGTAAAAGGCGGTAAATTAATCGTTAACGGTAAAGAAGTAAGAGTTACATCAGAAAAAAATCCTGCTGACATTAACTGGGGTGCTGTAGGTGCTGACTATGTTGTAGAATCAACAGGTCTTTTCTTAACTAAAGAATCAGCTCAAGGTCACCTTGATTCAGGAGCGAAAAAAGTAATTATGTCTGCTCCGTCTAAAGACGATACTCCAATGTTTGTGATGGGTGTAAATAACAAATCATACACAAATGATATGAACTTTGTTTCTAACGCATCATGTACAACTAACTGTTTAGCCCCTATTGCTAAAGTTCTTAACGACAACTGGGGAATTAAAGATGGTCTTATGACAACTGTTCACGCAACAACTGCAACTCAAAAAACAGTTGACAGTCCTTCAGCTAAAGACTGGAGAGGTGGTCGTGGAGCAGGACAAAATATTATTCCTTCGTCTACTGGTGCTGCAAAAGCTGTTGGAAAAGTTATTCCTGAATTAAACGGTAAATTAACCGGTATGGCATTCCGTGTTCCAACTCCAGACGTTTCTGTTGTTGACTTAACAGTTAACTTAGAAAAACCAGCAAAATACGAAGAAATTTGTACTGCAATGAAAAATGCTTCTGAAGGTGAATTAAAAGGTATTTTAGGATATACTGAAGATGCGGTTGTATCTAACGACTTTTTAAGCGATACTCGTACTTCTATCTTCGACGCTGATGCAGGTATACAATTAACTGACAATTTTGTAAAAGTTGTTTCATGGTATGACAATGAAATGGGTTATTCTACAAAAGTTTGTGAATTAATCGAATATATGGATTCAGTAAAATAATTGAATTTAGTTATATCATATTTTTAAAAAAAGCCTGCTTATTAAGTGGGCTTTTTTATTTTATACGTACATAACTGATTACACAAAGAACTGCCGATTCACTACTCATGTCATTGCAAGCGATACGAAGTGGAGTGTGGCTATCTCTGTTGTCAATAAAACACGACATTAAAAAACTTTTAGTACAAGTGCACGAGATTAACTTCGTTGAGCTCCAATTCGTTCCGGTTCTCACAAGGCTTCGCTCCATTAAGGATGACGTGCTTCGAACAAAAAATTAAGCATTCATCATTCATCATTCATCATTAAATCTTATCTTTGTCATTAATTAAGAAACTAACAGGTAATGATTTTGGTTTTCATTACGTATTCATCATTAACCATTAATAATTAAAAAAGTGGGAAAATGGTGTGTTATTATTTTAAATGTAGGCATGGTTTTGTACGATATTGGAAGTCAGGAGTGTGTGGAGAATCTATATTGAAAGTGCTCTCTTGTTTGTATAGTAGTAAAAGTATGTTTTAACACATAGTAGAATTGTAAACAATATAGATATTCATTTTACGAAACCAGTATTGGTGATACAATTTATTACCCGTCACAATAAAAGAAGAGACTATAAGTATGGTATATGAGAGTGATATTAAAGGAACCTGAAACACCAATTTTTTGTATGTATGATATAAACTGGGTATTAAATTTTTAAAAGAGAGACTATATAGAGATTCTATTAGGTATGGTAATTAAGAAATAGTATGTATATGTTTAGTTTGATATATGTCCGATAAACAAGTAAAACCATTAAAAGAACGTGTAGTTACAGGCATGATATGGAGTTCTGTTCATCGTTTCGGAACGATGTTAATCTCATTCGCAGCCAACCTGATACTGGCAAGGTTATTAACACCTGAAGATTTTGGAATTATCGGGATGATAATGGTATTTATTGCCATTTCAAGTACACTTGTAGAAGGAGGGTTTGCTTCTGCACTCATCCAAAAAAAGAATCCAACCAATGAAGATTATTCAACAATTTTTTACTGGAACCTAATAACCTCAGTCATCCTTTTTTTTACGCTTTACCTTACTGCACCAGCCATTGAAAGTTTTTATCAAATGCCAACTTTAACCCCAATATTGCGTGTGCAAGGTTTGTTTTTAATATTAAATGCTTTTAATGTGATACAAATAACACAATTAAAAAAGCAACTTAATTTTAAACGCCTTGCAAATATTCAAATAACAGCTACAATTTTAGGTGCAATTTTAGGTATTGCAATGGCTTATTCTGGGTTTGGAGTTTGGAGTCTTGTTGCACAAATTCTTGCAATAAGTTTTTTAAACAGTATATTATTGTGGTATTCAGGCAATTGGAGACCAGGTTTTGTTTTTAATATGGGGTCTTTTAAAACTCTTTTTAAGTTTGGGTCTTATATGTTGTTAACAAACTTAATGAATAAAATCTATGAAAATATACAAGCATTAATAATAGGGAAAATGTTTTCTGTTCGAGACCTGGGTTTTTATACACAAGCAAAAAAAATTGAAGAGGTGCCTGTTATTGGTTTATCTACAGTTGTGAATCAAGTTACTTTTCCCGTTTTTTCTGAACTTCAGGATGATTTAGATAAGCTAAAAATTGGAATAAGTAAAAGCTTAAAAGCTATTACCTTTATAAATTTTCCTTTAATGTTATTTTTTGTAATTGCAGCAAAACCAATTATTATATTGCTCTTTACAGAAAAATGGAGTAGTTCAATACCTTTTTTGCAAATATTAGGAATAGCTGGAATGCTCTACACTTTAAATACTGCAAATACTAATATTTTCAAATCGTTAGGAAGAAGTGATACTTATTTTTGGGTAACTTTATTCAAAAGATGTATCGGTTTAGTTCTAATTATTATTGGAGCACAATTTAGTATTATGGGTATGTTGTATGCGATTGTTTTAAATACTTATTTATTTTTCTTTGTTAATGCTTATTTCTCTGCGAAACTCTCAGGTTATTCAATTTCACAACAAATAAAAGATATTAGCCCAGCTTACTTCTTATCAATTGCAACAGGTTTGTTAACTTATTATGTAACCTCGTATGTTAGTACAAATCTTATCATTACACTTATTGCTCAAGGTTTTTTGTTTGCAATTTTATATTTGGGTTCATCATATTTGTTTAAACTTGAAGCCTTTCAAATATTTATCGATGTCGCACTTAATAAAATAAAAAATAGATAATGAAAGATATAAATATTGCATTTGTTGGTGATATTATGCCAGGGGGCTTATTACATTATTCGAATTCAAGTTTTATAAATGGAGATGTACTCAACTATTTAAATACATTTGACTTAAGAGTTGGTACGCTTGAGTGTGCTCTTGGTGATGATTTGGAATATTATCGAAATTTAATGGATGAAAAGGCAAGAAATAAAAATACTATTTATGCCAAAAATGATGACATACAAAAAATTAAGAAGCTAAATATAGATATCGTTACAATTGCAAATAATCATATTTGCGATTTAGGTGAGGAAGGTTTATTAAATACCATTAATATTCTTGAAAAGAATAATATTAAATTTTGTGGTGCTGGAAAGAACATTCATGATGCTTCTAAACCAGCAATAATAAATTTAAATAATAAATCTTGTGCATTCATTGGATGTACAGATGATTTTAAATCTACGTTATACCCATCACCTTATGCAGCTTCGGAAAAGAATCCGGGGTTTAATCCTTTGAATATTAACACTCTTTCAAAAGATATTTCAAAAGCCAAAAAACTATACGATTATGTATTTGTCTTGCCTCATTGGGGTAATGAATATACCTATTTCCCTCCATATAGATGCAAGCAATTTGCCTACGAAATGATAAATGCAGGTGCAGATGGAGTTTTTGGAGGCCATTCGCACACTATCCAGCCAATTATTTTTTATAAGAAAAGGCCTATTGTTTTCAGCATGGGAAACTTTCTATTTCCTGATAGGTTTGTACAACCACCGGCTCCAACATATTATCCTGAAAATCTGGATAGATATAAAAATGCACCGAAATCAAATAGTCCTCGATGTTCAACAATTACTCTTAAGACGTGGAAACCAATGGCAAGAGTGGGTATGATTGTTAATTTGACTATTTCAGATAGAATAACAATTGGAAAACAAACCACAAAGCTTAATTCATCTAACCAAATTATTTTTTTTAAAATAAAAAAAAGAATTAAATATTTATTGCTTGTTAACAGTGTAATGATAAAATGCTGTTACAAACAATATCTATTCTTTATAGCTATTTTAACAAAAGTCAAAAGAAAATTAAAAACATTATTATAATGAGTATAGAAAAAAATAAAAAAGTTATCACTGTGGGCGTATTCGATTTCTTCCATTTAGGTCATCTCAACCTTTTAGAAGCGGCTAAAATGCAGGGCGATTATTTAATTGTAGCTGTTCACAACGATACACTTAATATTAAAGGCGTTGATTTTTTGTATAGTCTTGAAGATCGTATGCGCTTTGTGCGTAGTATCAAATGTGTGGATGAGGTTGTATCGTATGAGCGTGTAGACACTCTTTTACCTGACGTAGATTTTGATATTTTCGCACATGGTCCCGACCAAAACCATCAGTATTTTCAAAATGCATTTGAATGGTGTAATAATAATAATAAAAAAATAATAACTTTGCAGCGAACGGAAGGAATTTCATCGACACGGTTACGAAATTTTTTACAAAATTATGAAATTTAAATCCCCGGCTTATTGTTATGAAAACAAATAAGAAAAGTAATGTAATTATTATTTCTAAACCCGATTTTATTTCATGGGAGGAAATAACACAGTTGCTGAATAGTGCTTTTCGCCAACGTGCAGAAAAGGGAATGCATTATGTGGCCGCAAATCAAAGTGTTGAGGATACTATAAGAAGAGTTGATGGCGATATTTGTTTAGTTGCACTTATTAATAATAAATTAGTGGGTACGGTTACTTTGCATATAAAAAACGTACAAAGAAATAATAAAAAATGGTTTTATGAATCATCGTACGGGTATTTAACTCAACTTGCAGTTAACCCTCAATATATGTCCAGTGGCATAGGCAGAAAACTTCAAAATGAATGTATACAGCTTTGTTACAAAAACAAAGTGGATGCGATGTTTGTTGATACATCCGTGCATGCAAAAGATCTTGTGGATTGGTATCAAAGGCTGGGAGCACAAAAAGTTGAATATATATCATATTCAAAGACTAATTATTACTCAGTTCGATTCAGAACACGGGTAATGGGAAAAAAGTTCAATAATACATATGTTTTTTTTAAATATATTGTATCTAAATTAATATGTATATTAACCAAAACAAAAAATGGTGATTTTACGTTATTAGGCCGAGTAGCAGAAAGGTTTATGTCAACATCTAAAAAAGTATAATTTTAATGGAAGATTTCTCTCAATACAATGGCGAGGGCACAACTCTCAGAAAAGCACAAATGCGGTTACTCGAAATGTTAATAGAAGTACATAACATATGTGAGAAACATAATATTACGTATTGGATTGACGGGGGCACGACATTAGGTGCAGTACGGCATGGAGGGTTTATACCCTGGGATGATGATATTGATATAGCATTGTTAAAAAAAGATTATCATAAACTTGTTACAATTCTTAAGCACGAGCTACCCAAACAATTTGTACTTCAAAATAGAGGCACCGAAAAGTATTTTCATTTAAATTATTCACGCGTCGTGGATACACATTCATTTTCCGATTATGGAGAAAACAGAATGACTAATAGAAAGAAAATGAAGCATCAAGGTCTGTTTCTCGATATTGTTTATGTAGAGAAAGGATTTTTTAATATAAAATTATATATTGAAAAATTTTATCATACAATTTTTTATAACTTAACGCTTAATAATAACAGATTAAAAAGGATTTATGCTCACATTGCGTGGCCTGTAATTTTATCTGTTGTAAACTTTTTAAGGCTAATTTTTTATCTAATCCCAACAGATAAATATATATTTGGTTATGGCATATCATTTAAAAGAAAATTACGTAAAAGTGAACTTTTACCGGTAAAACCCATCTTGTTTGAAGGAGTTTGGGTTTCAGGACCACATAAGGTGCATTTATATTTAGAACGATATTACGGAAAAGATTATATGAAAATCCCACCAGAAAGTCAACGAACACAGCATGCAGAAAAATTAGAGGTTTATGAATAAGGCATTGACAGTCAGAAAAAAACCTGTCAGCTGGGGTGAAGAAATATTTTCAAACATCCATATTTAATACACCCCACCTGACTGGTTTGTGCACAGATTCATTAAGCATTGAGCATTCATCATTATTGCTACTATTCATATCTAACATCATCTACCTCGCCAACCCCAACGAAACAATACTCACACGTACCGATGAATCTGCCTCAAGTAATGATTGTGTACAGGAAATAGTTGTTGCACCGGTAGTAATAATATCATCTACCAATAATATATGTTTGTCATGAATATCTTGTGGCCGAGTTACCTTAAAAATATTACTCACATTACGCATACGTTCTTCTTTATTTTTTTGTGTTTGTGTTTTAGTGTGTATCGTTCGTTGTATTAAGGAAGAGGCTATTGGTATATTGGAATAAACAGATAAACCTTCTGCAATTTTCTCACTTTGATTATACTTTCGGGTTCTCAATCGCTTTTTATGCAATGGTATTGGTACAATATAATCAATTCCATCAAAAAAACGAGCAGAATCTAATTCTGCGGCAAACAACTCTCCCAAGAATACCCCAATATCAGGTCTGTTTTTATATTTCAAATCATAGATAAGCGATGCGTACGTCTGCTCTTTGTAATAATAAAACAAAGAACTTGCTCGCACATACGGTATATGCCCCCACAATAAATCTTCAAGGGGATTCCGTTCGCTATTATGAAAATACACTCTGGGAATATCAAGCAAACACGAAGAACATAACACACGCTCGCTATATCGTAATGCATCATTACATACCACACAATTTTCAGGAAAAAACAACTGAAATATGCGAGTAAAAAACGAACGAAACATTACTAATACACGTTTTAATTATTCCATTTTACCTTGTAAATAAAGGTATTTTGCAATATATTTTCCGATAATGTCAAATTCAATATTGACTTTTGTTCCGGGTTGAATTTGATGAAAATTGGTATACTCATATGTGTATGGAATAATTGCAACCTCAAAAGATTTTTCTTTAGAATTAACAACCGTAAGACTAACACCGTTAATCGACACAGATCCCTTTTCTACGGTTATATAATCAGCTTGTGTTGGTTCATATTCAAATGTATAATACCAACTTCCGTCGGTCTCTACAACATTAGTACATATAGCTGTTTGATCAACATGTCCTTGCACAATATGCCCATCCAAACGACCATTCATAGGCATACTACGCTCGAGGTTAACTTTGGTACCGATTTCCAAATCTCCTAAATTAGATTTATCTAATGTTTCTTTAATTGCCGTTACGGTATACGTAGAATCATCTTTTTTTACCACCGTTAGGCATACCCCATTGTGCGAAATACTTTGATCAATATCTAACTCATCAACAAAACTACATGATAAAGTAATATGCACATTTTCTTTATCCTGCTCAATATTTCGTACTACTGCAAATTCTTCTATAATTCCTGAAAACATATTTTCTTATTTTTTAATTTGTATTATTATCGTATTTTGATACAATACCTTGTTTTGTAACTACACAAAATTATCAATAATTATCGTACAAACAAATTCATTTTACATAATGAGGAAATGAAATTCAATTACTGTTATGAATAATCAGAAATTACCCCCCATGCAATACCCGGCGTGAATTCCCGGTTG
>JAWOEL010000127.1:0-7161 GCA_046482735.1 Bacteroidales bacterium
ACATTGCCAGCTCACCTTGTATAGGACCAACGTTTAAATCGCCCAACGATGAAGGAATCAAGTAGTTGTCATTCTCTCCTACTTGAATGATGTTAAAATCGAACAAGAATATGGGGTCATGCTCATCAATAAAGTTTTGGTAATTATCGTAGGTTTTCTTAATGTTAATAGATGTTTTCGACATCCAATTAAATGCTTCTGGAGTAATTGTATTATCATCGCTTTGGGCTAAACCTTTATTTTGTATTAAGATTAGCAGAATTGCAGGTAACAGTATGATGTTAAGTTTTATCGATTTCATCATTATGATTTTTAAAAAACGATAATAAACTCTGTATTAAATTTCCCTAAAAGGGTTTGTTCTAGAATATAATCATTGGGCAAAGTTTAAACAAAGTTTATGTGTTATTTTTATAATAATCAAGTAAGTTTATGTTCGTAATTTTTCAAGTTCAGGTTGATGTAAAATGTTGAAGATTAAGGCAAATTGATGAATCTTATCGGGATAAGATGAAGAGATGTAACGCAAATATTGAATATTTTACACAAAGCAATCAATGAAACGCTTATAAACAGCAATCTTCTTCATAAAAATAATTCGATTTATCCCGATAATACTCATTATTTTTAACCGAATCTTACTATTTCTAAGCGTTCTGAACTCAAAAATTATATCGAACTCACGTTATTAACATATGCTTACATACATATGATTTAATGTTTTTTATTTTTTTAGATTAAAAAGTAAAAGACATTAAATCTTCTGCTGCATAAGTGTGCGGGAAGTACACACGAGCCTCTTCCACAAGTTTATCAACAGAAGAATATCGAGCAGAAAAATGTCCGATAACCAAACGGTGTGCACGAGCTAATGCAGCAAACCGAGCTGCCTCTTCTGCTGTTGAATGAAATGTCTGCAAAGCACGTTCAAACAACTCTGCACCAAAAGTAGCCTCATGATAGAGCAATGTAGGAGGTAATGATAAATTATCGATAATAGATGGTTTATAACGTGTATCGGAAACATACAGATAAGACACTGGGTGTTTTAAATATGTTAATTCAGAATTAGGTATTATATGTTCATTTCTGACTATATTGTCGCCCGATTTTACAGATGCTATTTCTGATAAAGAAAGCTCATATTTCTCCACACAATCTTTTCTAATATTACGCTCATGTATATTTTGACAAAACTCAAAACCAAAACAAGGTATTCTATGATTTAATTTATGAGCAAAAACATTAATCTTTTTATCAACATATAAATGTGATACCTGTTCGTTCGGTATTTCCACAAAAGATAACTGAAATACCAGGTTTTTTTCCATAAACTGCAACTGATATCTTACTAATTGTTCTAACCCCGCAGGTGCATAAATTGTTAATGGCTGAGTACGCCCCAACATATTAAAACTAGACAATACACCAAAAATACCCAAATAATGATCACCATGTAAATGGCTAATAAATATTGCTTTAATTTTATTGAACGGCACCTTCATTCGACGAAGTTGAATTTGAGCCCCCTCTCCACAATCTATCAAAAAAAACCGCTCAAATATACGTAATATTTGAGCGGTTGAAAATCGTTTAGATGTTGGCAGTGCAGAACTACTTCCAAGAATCATTAATTCGTGAACTGCCATACTATAATATTTGTAATTAAAACATTTTTTCAGCCTCTTCCACTGTTGATGTAATATTCAAAACAGAATCGAGCTGAGAAATTGTTATTAAACGTTCAACAGCCGATTGCAAACCACATAACACAAAAGTACCATTTGCATTCTTACATAATCTGTTTGCTACTAAAATAGCACTTAAACCAGATGAATCACAGTATCTACAGCTAGACAAATCCAAAATTATATTTTTTTCTTTGTTACCTGATATTAATACAAGTTCCGACTTTAAAGATGGAGCTATTTGTGAATCTAACTTATCAGACAATATCTCTATAAGAGTATGCGTTTCCTTTTTTGTTATTTTACAATCCATGACGATGTTGTTTTAAAAAATTATTATAAAAGTAAAGATACATGGAAGCTTTAAAAAAACAAAGCTTCCATGTAAAAATTTTATTCCTCACTCTTATTTTTTTCTTCATCTTTTAATGCAGACTTAAGATTTGCTAAGTCAGAAACATCACCAAAGGTAGTTTTCTCAATGCTATCATGCATTTTCTTCATGTTCTTTTTAGTTTGTCCTTGCCCACCTTTTGCTTTAGAATCAGATTCTTTTTTAGGTTTAGCCTCTTCAAACGTACGCGTATGAGAAACAAAGATTTTTTTCGCTTCTTTTAAGAATTCTGTAACTTTAAAATCAAGTTTTTCATCAACCTCAGCTGTTGTGCCATCTGCTTTTTTAATGTGATTGACCGTAGATATTGCCTCAACACCATATGGTAATGCAACTACCACATTTTTGTTTTCATTAATCTCAACAATTGTTCCTTCATGTACAGAATCTACATTAAAAATAGTTTCAAACACATCCCATGGATTTTCTTCAAGTTGTTTGTGTCCGAGACTTAAACGACGATTATCTTTATCAACCTCTAAAACAACAACATCAATATCAGCACCTACCGTTGTAAATTCTCCCGGATGTTTTATTTTTTTGGTCCATGAAAGATCTGAAATATGAATTAAGCCATCAACACCTTCTTCTATTTCAACAAAAACACCAAAGTTAGTAAAGTTACGTACAGTTGCCGTATGTTTGGTTCCAACAGCATATTTTGTTTCAATATTTTCCCATGGATCCGGTTTCAACTGCTTCATACCTAATGACATTTTACGCTCTTCTCTGTCAAGGGTTAAAACAACAGCCTCAACTTCATCACCAACTGATAAAAACTCATTGGCACTTCGTAAATGTTGTGACCACGAAATTTCTGACACATGTATAAGTCCTTCAATTCCCGGAGCTATTTCTACAAATGCTCCATAGTCAGCCATAACTACAACTTTTCCTTTTACTTTATCACCTATTTTTAAATTTTCATCTAATGTATCCCATGGATGCGGTGTTAATTGTTTTAATCCTAATGCAATACGTTTTTTCTCATCATCAAAGTCCAGAATAACTACATTGATTTTTTCATCTAATGAAACAATCTCTTCCGGATGAGAAATTCGTCCCCAGGACAAGTCTGTAATGTGAATAAGGCCATCTACTCCACCTAAATCAATAAATACACCATATGAAGTAATGTTTTTCACAACACCTTCCAGTACCTGACCTTTTTCTAATTTTGAAATAATTTCTTTTTTCTGAACTTCAAGTTCAGCTTCAATAAGTGCTTTGTGCGAAACTACCACGTTTTTAAATTCGTGATTTATTTTCACAACTTTAAATTCCATTGTTTTACCAACGTAAATATCATAGTCACGTATTGGTTTTACATCAATTTGTGAACCTGGCAAGAATGCTTCAATACCAAACACATCTACAATCATACCACCTTTGGTACGACATTTCACATACCCTTTTACAATTTCATTATTTTCAAGAGCTTCATTTACTCTATCCCATGATTTTAGTGCACGTGCTTTCTTGTGAGATAAAACCAACTGTCCGTTTTTATCTTCCTGACTTTCCACAAACACTTCTACTGTATCACCGGGCTTTAAATCAGGGTTATATCTGAATTCACTAATACTTACTATACCATCTGACTTGTAACCAATGTTGACAACAACTTCGCGTTTTGTAACATTCACAACAGTTCCCTCAACTACTTCTTCTTCTGATATTGAAGAAAGAGTTTGATCATAAACTTTTTCCAGCGATTCACGTTCTGAATGAGAATACTCATCTTGTTCGCTTTCAAAATTATCCCAATCAAATTCTGTTTTTGATGTTTTTGTTTCTGCAATTATTGAATCCACCTCAGAACCGTCATCTGCATGACCTCCTTCTGTATCTGATGCACTTACATCTGCATCATTTTCTTTTTTTTCAGTAGCAGCTGCCTGCTCCTCAACAACCTCGGGTTGTTCTTGTTTGTTTGTTTCTTGTTCTTGTTTTTCTTCTGACATGTTAACTTAAATTAAATTAATAGATTAGACATTATATTTTATTATTTGACGGCAAAAATAATATTTATATTTAGGTAACACACAATAATTTGATAATTTTCGAAAAAAAATGTACCTTTTTTAAAAAAAATAACGAAATTTGCAAACTATTTCAACTGAGGTATCGTATATATATTGTTTTAAACAAAAGGAGTAAAGAATATGAGGCAACTAAAAATTACAAAACAAGTAACAAATCGAGACACACCTTCATTAGACAAATACCTACATGAAATAGGTAAGGTTGATTTAATCTCTGCTGAAGAAGAAGTTGAGTTAGCTAAGAGAATAAGAGAAGGTGACCAACGTGCTCTTGATAAACTTATCAAGGCTAACTTGCGATTTGTTGTGTCTGTTTCAAAACAATACCAAAATCAAGGTTTAAGTCTTCCCGACCTTATTAATGAGGGAAATTTAGGATTAATTAAAGCAGCACAACGTTTTGATGAAACACGTGGATTTAAATTTATTTCATACGCTGTTTGGTGGATTAGACAATCAATACTTCAGGCTTTGGCCGAACAGGCTCGTATTGTAAGATTACCACTAAACAAAATTGGGTCTATAAATAAAATTAACAAAACGCTTTCTAATCTTGAACAGGAATTTGAAAGAGAACCTACTGCTGAAGAAATTGCAGGTCAATTAGATTGTAGTGCCAGAGATGTTAAAGAATCTTTAAAAAATTCGGGACGACACTTATCTATGGATGCTCCTCTTTCTCAAACAGAGGAGGGAACGCTGTATGATGTTTTAGATAGTAAAGATACACCAACACCGGATGTTACTCTTTTGCAAGAATCGCTACGAAAAGAGATTGAACGTGCAATTTCTACTTTAACTGAACGAGAAGCTAATATTATTAGGTTGTATTTTGGTTTAGGTCAAAAAAACCCGTACACGCTCGAAGAAATTGGTGCTGAATTTGGCTTAACAAGAGAACGTGTTCGCCAAATTAAAGAAAAGGCTGTTCGTCGTCTAAAACACACCTCGCGCAGTAAAATTTT
Source organism: Bacteroidales bacterium (assembly GCA_046482735.1). Taxonomy (GTDB): domain Bacteria; phylum Bacteroidota; class Bacteroidia; order Bacteroidales; family UBA1715; genus JAQICB01. The sequence continues at coordinate 5,093 of JAWOEL010000127.1, forward strand.
AAAAACATATTTGGGATAACAAATTATTTTTAAACATTATCAAGAAAAAGAGACTATTTTTTAATTATTAAAAAGCAGTCTCTTTTTTTATGTGTAACCAATCGCCTATGAGAAATAAAACATATTTTAAATTTACCTAAATTGTGTGTCTGTAACGCACATTAAAAAAACACCTTAATATTTGATTTAAACATTATGAACAGAGACAAACTTGCACAAAATTTGGAATACGCTGTTATTGCAGCAATGAATGGCGGCAATGAAATAATGAATATCTACACATCAGAGTCAATAAAAATAGAAACAAAAGAAGATAATAGCCCCGTTACTCAAGCTGACATTGCAGCAAGCGATGCTATTCTTAAAATACTGGAACAAACACATATTCCAATTATATGCGAAGAAACAGCCCAAACACCATTTTCGGAACGAAAGAACTGGGAATATGTATGGATTGTTGACCCATTAGATGGTACAAAAGAATTTATATCAAGAAACGATGAATTTACAGTAAATATTGCATTAATTCACAACAACACACCGGTTCTGGGTGTTATATATGTTCCTGCAGACGACAGTCTCTACTTTGGAACAAATACCGATGGTGCATATACTATTCAACAAACATCAATTGTGTTACCAGATTTTAGGTACAGTAGCCTCATACAATACGGCACCTCTCTCCCATTTTTTCAGGAATCAGCAGAAATAACTATTGTTGCAAGCAAATCACATAAATCAGCAGAAACTGAACTAGCTATATCAGAAATACAAAAAAAACATCCACACGCAAAAACAGTCAGTATTGGTAGTTCACTAAAATTTTGTATTGTCGCCAACGGGCACGCAAATATATACCCTCGCTTTGGTCCGACCTGTGAATGGGACACTGCTGCCGGTGATGCTATAGCAAGAGCATCCGGTTGCAAAACATATAATACCGAAACACACGAACCATTACTATATAACAACAAAGAAGATTTTTTTAATCCTTATTTTATAGTAGAACGAACATAAATATATGTTTTTTCAACTGCAAAAAAGGTGTCACAATAAATCCGATAAAATTGCAAAAACGAACGCGAGAGGATTAACTTCGTTGTGCTAAAGGTTCGCACACGAGGGGTACCCATTAACAATTAATAACGTATCATTAACCATTAAAAAAAGCTATTTCTCCTGAAAACACCTCTCTATGTTCGTTTCCCCGCTACCACAAGAATCCTTTCTTGTGGCTATTTCCAAAAGCAATATACAAAATTATCGTAATAAAATATTCGGTTTTTTTATATTTTCACTAACACCCACCGCCCTTCGGGCACCTCCCTCAAGGGAGGAATGGCACTGTGCGAGGTTTCTACTATCATAAATAAATTGCTCTTTGCTATTTACATCAGAACTTTACATTTGTACTGTCTTACTACAGAGCAATCCCCCCTTGAGGGGGGGGCGGGGGGTGTTACTAAGTTGTAAGAAAAACCTAACAACTTCTATCTACATAAGCCTTACACAAAAAAATAATTCCTCAAACTCACACACCCTCCGCCCTGCGGGCACCTCCCTCAAGGGAGGAATAGCTTTGTGCAAAATTTTACTTCAATTTTTACATTTGCTTTTCAAATGTCTAATATCTGACCGCCGGTACACTTCCCACGTCATCCTAACTGTGTCCGCCCTCTGACGGAGCGGAATGAAATGGAGCGTGAGAACCGGAACGAAGTGGAGCTCAACGAAGTTAATCTCTAAAATTGAAACACAAGACTAAATAACCGTCAGTGCAGGTGCACGAGATCCTTCGTTCGCTCGGCAGTGGTGCTAACGTCAATATAAATTGTAGTACATTTTTTTTTACATAACCACCGTCAGGGTTTACAACCACTGACGGGGTTTTCCAAACACCACTAAATGTACTGCCCCATCACACCTCAACAGTGGACGGAGTCCCTGTTGATGGTGGCTCGTAAAATAAGTGTCCTGCCTTTCAGGCAGATGTTGTACTCGTTTCTATTTCCGTAGGTCACCTCAAACATGGTATTGAGGTACTCTCCGGCAAATACGAAGATCCTACC
>JAWOEL010000010.1:0-3770 GCA_046482735.1 Bacteroidales bacterium
ATATGGCCAATATGTATAGTTTTCATGTGTATTTTTATTCAAAATCCGACTCATAAATAGTAAACTGAACGATACCTTCATATTCATCTATCAACCAATGTTCCCATGAATTGTAATTGTAAAAATGGTGAATACTGTCAGGCATTTCTTGTGCCGGCCCATTCCATGTTACTTTCAACGAATCGTTTCGATACACTCGTGCTTGTTCTTCAAAAGGTCTATACCCACCGGAAAAAATCAACCTTTTTACATTTTCATCTTTAGAAACCCCAACAGTGTGACCTTCATGAAAAAAATTCATATCATATGGTTTGATTAAAAAACTATCCATTAGCTCATAATTTGCGGTATCTGTTCCTAATAAAAGTAATAAAGTATCGGAAGTATTATTTTTAAATGCAATTGCATATCTATATTCATAATTTTTTGACAAACAAGTTGTTAAAAGCAAAGACATTATAAATATAATTAGCATTTTAAGGCCAGTCTGAGTAATTGTCATAGGCATTATCAATTTGTGAATCATAGCTTGTTTTTAGTTCGACAAATCAGATTCATAAATAGTAAATTCTAATATATATTCATAATCAATTAATGTCACATCCCACGAATCGTAATTATAAAAATGATGAACAGAATCTCCCATAAAACGTGCCGGACCATGCCATGATTCAACAAGAGAATCCTTTCGGTACACTTCTAATATATATGATTCATTGTAATAATCATGAAACAAATATTGCGTTAGAACATCATCATCTTTTCCAACTTCTCTTGCTCCGTTATGCAATATTTTCGCATCGGGTGAAAGAGTAGTATCTAAGGCATATAATGATTCTTCATTATACAGAATAATTCTTAAAGAGTCCTCGGTTTTATTAACAATATAGCTGGAAAAGCTATAATAACCACTACTATCCCACTTGAAAATATCACAACTAGTAAAGAAGGATATCAAAAAAATGTAAATAAAATATTTACGGCCAATCTGTATAGTTTGCATGTGTATTTTCATTCAAAATCCGATTCGTAAATAGTGAACTGAACAATACCTTCATTATCATCAACAAGCCAACTTTTCCAGGAATTGTAATTAAAGAAATGGTTAATTGAATCCCCCATTTCTCTCAGTGGGGCATCCCAAACTTTAAGCAAGCTGTTACGATTTGGGGTAATAAGTCCGTTAATGGTATCATATTCCTGATTGGCAATTTGTCTCATCTCATCATCATATACATAAATCCAGCATGAATCGAGACCACTCCATTCAGAAAACACTTTTTCAATTGGATCTTCACCTTCCTGAACACCCCTCATACCTCCTGTATAAATATTCATACTATCAGGATATACTATTCTTTCTCTTAAATCAAATGAAGAAAGAAATCCACCTTTATTCATAGTAATTATTACAGTGTCAGAAGTTAAATTATTATAACTAATTAAATATTCGTAATCAGGGGATTTATCCCAACGAAACAAGTCACAGCTTAAAAAAACAAATAACATAATAATAAATAATAATAATTTATGGCCAGTCATTATACCTTTCATTATTGTATGCATTATCAACTTTTTCATCATTTTCTGTTTTACTTTTTAATTGTTCAACCATTTTTAAAATTGTATTTGTATTGCTCGACAAGCAGCTAAATATCTCAGATGTAGTAATATCTTCAATATCATCTATATCTCGCAAAAATCCTGGATTATACCAATCCTCAACAGCATTAAGATCATTCCAATGTGTTCTTGAGAACGCTTTCCGTTCAAACAAAGCACCTATATAATTTGCCCACATCTCCCCAACGCCACAATACCCCGCATTTCTGCCCGTTCCATCGCCATATGCTCCATAAGTAATAATATAGTTGATATATTTAATCCAATATTTACTCCTCACTTTTGTCCAATGACTTGCATGAGCACATTCATGGAACGTTGTATTATATAGATTATCAGTTTGAGTGATACTTGAATTTAATGAAATAGTTATATCCGGTTGTGCGAACTTTGTTAACAAAGCTATTTGATTAACGTACAAATTAAGCGTATGTGTTTTAAAATAGAAATTAGCAATTTTTGATGTTGTTGTTAAGCCTTTTAACCCCCAGGTTCTACGAAGCATTGCTGCCGAACCTAAAATAAAATTGCTATTATTTTCAAAAACCCATACACGTAAATTTGATGGAGGTTTGGCTATTGAATAATCTTCACAATAATTATAATATTTGTACACAGCATTATTAACGGTTGCCCATTTCCAGGCGTCAGAACTTCTATATATTTCTCTATTATACCCACTCTTTGAATGCCAGCCCATATTAAAATGTGCAGGTGCTACAAATGCCCAATTCCCCCAAATTTTAAAACCTGTGGCATTTTCAAAAATAAGTGAATAATGCACATTATATCGAAAGCCTTTATTTATATGATATTCTCCTTTTTTATTGGTATACGTTGACTTGATTTTCACAAACCGGTGTGCACGAACTTTTACCCGTTTTACTCCTTCTAAACCAGTGGTAGTATTATTTACGCGAAATGTTCCGCGTGGTTCTTTTTTAGACGGCAACAACCATCCTTGTGTGCTTTTTAATTCAGCGTCTTGAACGGATTCTTTATTAAGATTGCCTGTTAAACGGTATGATTCATACTCAAGCATGGCGGGGAGATTTATGCCGGTACTACTTTTTAATTCTGTCTCCAGAGAATCATCGGGAATAAAACACGGTTCTATTATTTCGTATTTCACATTCGGAAATTTATAATCTGCCGGAACGGCGGTATACTGCCATGTAATTTTATCTTCCGGTATTGATGAATCGTGATAATAATATCCTTCCTGTTCTATTGCGTAATCTAGGGGATAGTCAAACAGTTCAAGGCTATCAGAACGTAATTTGTGCAATTGAAGAGAGTCTTCCGGCAAAAACCGCACATAATAATGTGTGGGTTCAATTACCTCTTCGTCAACAGCAATTGATTTTAATTGATCCTTACTTTGCAAACTCTCATAGGCTTTTTTCATATTTTCGAGCGAATATGGATTTTCAAGTTTTTCCCCGACTATTATTTTTCCTTTTGAATCGGCATGGTGTTCACTTTGTGTGTTTTGTGATATGTCTTCTTTTTGACAGTTTTGAAAGAAAAGACTACACGAAAATATAACACAGGTATATATAATTCTTTTTTTCATGGTAATTATATTTAAAAATTTTAAAAATGCGACTTTTTACATATATATTTTCTCTGAGTGTGAGAGCAGAAAATAAGACTCCCTTTTTCGCATGCACGTTTTTTCATGCACAGAAAAATATGGCTTCTATGCTAGGTTGTATTCATCGTATTGCAATACAAACATAAAAATTATTTTTTAAATAACAAGGTGCAATTGTTGTTTTTTTTTGAAAAAATACCTATTAAAGCTAAGTGAGATTTTCGGTCAGGTTGCACATCTCAAATGGGACACAATAGAGCAGGGGGTTGGCATATCATTAATCAATATTAGTAGGTACTTCGTAATGAACCATTATGAGCCTTTGTTGCAGCTGTTCTGTTTACAAATGATTGAAAAAAATATGTATTGGAGTATAGAATCCTGCTGATCTCGAATGAAATATATAAACGTATTTGTTTATATAACAGATTTCTCACCACTTACACAGTCCGCAAATGTAGTTCATGCTATGGTATAATCTCCATCAATTAGCTCAACATTAAAATTCACTTTTGCGTGTAATGCTTTAAATACTTTAAGAATTGTTTCT
>JAWOEL010000005.1:0-36016 GCA_046482735.1 Bacteroidales bacterium
ATAATATTTTGTTTTTGGATTATCAGACATAGGACAAGGTACCATGTTTCGATTTCGTTTTGCTTTTTTGTCTGAATTAGAACTATGCCAATTCCAGGTAATAGTTATTTCATGGGAACCCGCTGTATTTGCAACTAATTTAGAAATTGTAAAATCATAACTATATAAAAACGTAAACATATTTTTCTTAAAACCAAGCATAAAAATTAATGCATCATTATTTATATATGTCTCATATGCTTTTACAAAAGGAATACCTCTATACCAAAGTCCTAAAATAGATTTATTAGTCTCCCAATATGCTCCTGCAAAAGCTTGTTTAAAATTATCTTGCTCATTATAATGTAACATAAGATAAATAGTTTCCATTTTTCGACCTCGTTGAGGAGAAGTTCTGTATGAAAATTTTCCTCCGGCATAACCTGAGAATTTTAAAGGAACAATGGACTCATGCCCCATTAGTGATTGATTTGGCTGAATAATATGGTCGGCTGTTACCCCCATCCAAAAATTAGATATTACCGTCATAAAAGAAGCCCCAAAATCTAAATACGACTTTGAATCATATAAAGAGTTTTCTGATGTTGTTGGCACATTATCGTCAAAACGCAACTGATCGCCAAAAACTAAGCGGGAATAATCTATTGACCTATGAGATAAGCCCATCTGCAAACCTCCACGTAATGCAATTTTTTTGGTAGCATTAACGGAGTAGGCATATTGTAAATTTGCTATAGATGTAGCCATTTTTCCTGCACCAGCTTGATCTCTGTACAAAACAATTCCCCCACCACTTCGGGTTCCATAAAAATAATGATCAGCCATTACAGAAAATGTCATGTATTCTTGATTTATAGCAGTCCATTGATCGCGTGCATTAAGCGCAACACGTGTACCACCGGTAGAACCGGCAAATGCAGGCCCCATTTGTAAGGGGATAGCATAAAAATGCGAAAACTGTGGATCCTGTCCATATACAGAACATACAATTAATATACTCATTATCCCTATTAATACACCTCTCATACTTATCGTAACAATGTTACATTTCCTACTAACTCAAGATTCTCTCCGCCCAAACATGTTGCTTGGCATTTCCACACATACACATCTGATTTGGATAATTCACCTTTATAATACCCATTCCATCCTCTGTCAAGTTCATTTGATTCAAATACAATTTCTCCCCATCTGTTAAAAATTTGCAAGTTGTAATCTACAATATTATTAAATATAGGATGAAAAATATCATTGTTTTTTTCCGGAACACTTGGGTCATAATACCCTTCATTTTCACTTCCGTCTTCTATCGGAGTAAAAACATTTGGAAACTGAATATCACATTCGAGAGAAACCTCCACTGCACTTTTTTTCATTATAGAATCAACACATCCATCATATGATTGTACAACCAAAGCAATATCATATATACCTTCGGTACTATAACTATGTGTTGGCTGATACTCCTCGCTAACCGTTCCATCTCCAAAATACCATTTCGCACTTTCTGCATTAATAGATTTGTTGTATGTATGTATCTGTGCATCGGGCAAGTATGCTAAGTCAGGATGTATATCGAACTCAGCTATTGGATTCTCATATACCGTTACTGTATGCGATCGGGCAATATCCTGCTCATCACCATCACGTGCCATCAGCTCTACGACATATGTTCCCGGTTGAGTGTATGTATGTGAAGGGTGTTTTTCTGTAGAGGACGTACCATCACCTAAATTCCACACAAACTCTGTTGCATTTTCTGAAGTATTGGTGAACTGTACATCTAATGGAACACATCCTTCAAAACTAGACAAATAACTTGCACGTACGCGTTTTCCTCCTACTTCTATATAATGAATTACTGTATCCTCACATTCAGGACTATATGCCTTTAATATTACCGAGTAAGTTCCCGGATATGTATACGTATAATCTTCGGGTGTTTCCTGATAATCGACACCCCCATCTCCAAAATCCCATTCATACGTCCAATCTCCTTCGGTTGTATTTTCAAAACTTACTGAAGATTCGGGTAATGTTACATGTGCTGCACTTGGCACAAAAGAAGGTTCGGGAGAAGGATACACAATTATTTCTTTTGAAACCTCAGACTTACACCCCAAATGGCTTTCTACCTGAAGTGTAACAGTATATTTTTCTATTTCTAATGATTCGTTAATAAATGTATTAACAGGTTCTTTAACTGTAGACATTTTTCCATCGCCAAAAAACCAGACATTTCGTGCCTCATCCTCTGTATGATTTTGAAAAGATACAGTTAGCGGACTACATCCTATTGTATCCGGATCAAAATCAGCTTCGAGTTGTGGATATACTGTTATTGTTTGTTTATTTGTATCAACACAGCCATATGAGTTTTTTGCTGCTAACTGCATTATATAAGATTCAGTAGTAAATGAGACATTAGTGTATTCATATTCAGGGATAAGTTCCTGAGTCTTTGTGCCATCTCCATAATCCCACTCATATACATCCACTCCGGATGAAACATCTTCTACAGTAATAATATGAGGAGAGCAGCCGGTAGCAGAACTGACAACAAAATCAGCATCTGGTTCCGGATATACTGTAACTTTCTGGGATACAGTATCAGTACACCCCATATGTGAGGTTGCTTCTAACGTTACATTGTACTGAACTTCATTTCCTGTTTGATTTGAGAAAACATGTTCGGGCTGTTCTTGCGTCTACACACTACTATCGCCAAAATCCCAGGCATATTTTTCTGCATGAATAGTTTGATTTGTAAATGATACAGGTAATGGGCTACATCCTACAGTATCAATTGAATAATCTGCTAAAACTTCGGGATACACAGTTATTGGCAATGTGCTGGTATCAGAACAACCATATTCATTTTCTCCTATTAATTTCAGAGAAAATACTTTAGTATCTGATGTTGTATTACTATACTCATACACTGACTGTAAACCTGTAGAAACCGTACCATCGCCATAATCCCAGGTAGCTGAAAGCACGCCCTCTGATTGGTCTTCAATTATTGTTTGCAAAGGAGAACAACCTGATATTGGTGATGCATTAAAAGCGACTTTAGGTTGAGGATACACCTCTATTTGTGTTACGTCTGATGTATCTACACATGAAAATGCTGAAACAGCAACTAATTGAACATCATATGTTTCTATATCTTTACCAATATTTACATACGTATGCTGTGTATGTTCATTAGACGATTCTGTATTATCATCAAACAGCCAATTATAAGAATTAGCACCGGTTGATTGATTCTCAAAATCAACATTAAACGGACTACATCCTTCTATTGGATGTGTTGCAAACTCAGCATGAACTTCGGGATATACAAGTACCGATTTAGAATAATTACTTGTACATTCATACTCATTTTGCACCATTAAATCAATTCTGTGAGACTTTTGTTCAGTAGTTTTATTAGAAAGATAAAACTCAAAACCAGATGCTGAAATTGTGTCAACAACTTCTTCATCTATCATCCATGTATAACTTGTGGCTCCTTCAGAAATATTTGTTATCTCACTAACATATGGCGAACAACCGACATTAGTGTCAAGTGCAAACAAAGCCTCGGGACTCGGATATACATATACCGTTTCATTAAATTCTGCACCACATCCTTGATTTGTTGAAACATTGAGAGTAACAGGATACGCAATAACCTCTGAAGTATTATTAACAAATATATGTTCAACTCTCTGTGCTCCGACTTCGATTGTTCCATCGCCAAAATCCCATTCATAAGTTGCACCAAAAGACTGCGTAGACAATTCCAATATCAGTGGATGACATCCTGCCGTATCAGACAATTCAATTCCTTTATCAGGATAAGGATACACAGTTATATATTTAGTTATAGAATCTATGCACATATTTTCTGTAGTAGCAGTTAAGGTTACCGGCACATATATAACTTTCTCTGTTTCATTATAAAAAGTATATGTAGGACTCTCATCTGTAGATGTACCTAAATTCCCAAATTCCCATTCATATGAAACACCATATAAAGACGTATTTTGAAAATCAACATCCTGACCACTACAAATTTGCGTTCTTGAAGGTTCAAAATCAGGGACAGGATTTGTATACACCGTCACCTCATGTGTTGTAGAATCTTCACAGCCCTGACTGGTCGATGCTTTTTGTTTTACAATAAATGTAGTATCTGTTCCCGAATCATTAAAAAACATATGCTCCGGATTGCGTTGATATGAAAAAAGTCCATCATCAAAATCCCAAAAATATGAATACCCACTTTCATTTTCAGAAAAATGTACAGATAACGGAGAACAACCTTCTGCCTGACTAGCGGTAAGATTTGGCTTCAATGCCAGCTAAATAGTCTTTTCTGCAGTATCAGCACAGTGTTCTGTACTTACAATCAAAGATATCGGAACGTCATCCTCTTCAGACAATATAAAAGATGGGTGTTGCTCTGTAGATGTTCCATATATATTAAGATCCCACTCCCAGGATGTAATAGAATTTTTTTCGATATATGATACATCTGTAAGCAAAATCTCTTCTCCGATGCATGCATTATCTATATTAAAACTAGCAACCGGAACCGGATATGAAGAAACTGTTTGAGAAACCGTATCTCGACATAAATACTCATTCATGACTTCTAGTTGAACCGTATATTGCTGGGAATTAGTATATATTACCGGATTAGGATTTTCTTGAATAGACGATTGTCCGTTACCAAATTGCCAAAACCATTGACTTGCACCAACTGCTTCATTTGTGAAAAACATTTCTTCTCCTGCACAGGGAATTGTATGGGAAAATTCCGCAACCGGGTTTGGATATACAGACACTTCAGACTCTGCTGTGTCTGTACAACCATATTCATTTTCTACAACTAATGCATATACACCTGACATTGATTCTTCTGCATTTTCCCGAACAACATTTTGACTAGCTGCCACATAATCAGAAGGGCCACTCCATTCATAAGCTTGCATATAAGAAGGGTAACCATTCAGCTGAATATCATCACCTTCACAAATATTATTATGAACAATTTGAGCATTCGGTTTAGGCATCACTGCCACATCAATACTTCCATACACTTCACAACCATTACTATCTACAGCAAATAAAAAATATTCACCTGAATGACTAAGCAATGCATCTGAAATAACAGGCTTTGTTGAGGACGATTGAAAAGCACGTGGTCCGGTCCATTGATATGAATCAAAACTTTCTGTTTCTGTTTGCAACATAATATCTCCACCTTGACATGGTGAATTTACAGCTATATTAATAGGTGGCGGTTCATATACTTGCACTGTAACCTGTGAGGTATCATAACAACCATCTTCAGATTCACCGATTACAGTGTATTCAGTGGTTTCTGTTGGAGAAGCAACTACTGTTTCTCCAGTACCTAAATCATTGCTCCATTCATAAGAATCAGCACCGGATACATGTAACTCGACAGAACCACCTAAACAAACAGCAGTATCTTCTGTTTCTATTTCAACACTCCTTTGTATAACCGGTACACTTAATGTAACATCACAGCCCGGGATACTTGTCATGGTACACTCATAAACATCCCCATCATCAAACTCATCCAGTGTTATACTTTGAGTTGTATCGCCGGTACTCCACTCGTATGAACTAAACCCGGGTGGTGCTTCAAGTGTCGCATCTAAATCATAATCACAGGCAGTTACATCTATTTCCATCGCACCGGTTAAAACTTCCATATATGCATACGACCAATGTCCACTTTCGCTACAATCGGCATTGGTAAACTCAAGAGTTATGGTTTGTCCAATATACGGTGTTAAATCGAGAGCTACTGTTGTCCATGGCTTCCATCGTACCGTAACCCACTGAAATTCATACTCCCATTCAATATAAGTCCATATTTCACAACTTTGAAATCCTTCAGCATCGGGACCTGAAACTATATGATTATACCCACAAACAGGATCAACAAGCTCATCATTTTCATCTAAAATTTGTAAATCAAAAAATGGTTGACGATTATCAGGATGGTCGGGGTCTTGAAATACTACTGCATACTTATATATAAACAAAGCATTTTCTTCGGTAACTTCCATTGTATACTTCAATTGCTCTACCTGAGCACCGTTAACAGCATTCCCCAAACGAGCAACATGATTGCCTCCATCAGGAGGAAGTGTCGGCAACTCACCACAACCATTTTCATCATATTCTAACTCAGAAATTATTGTGTGTCGTCCTTCAACTAACACATCTTCTTGATCTATTACAATATGTGCATCATCTGTTCTGCCATCTTCCCAATGCCCTATAGCACCTGTCCAATTGGTAAAATCTCCATATTCAAAATCAGAATTTTCAGAAGATGTTTCAAATTGGGCATATACATTACTATGAAGTACCCACACTCCAAATAATGTTAGAAAAACAATACTAATTGTTTTATTCATATTCTACCTCATAAAATAATTACGTATAAATGTAAACTTTGCATAGATAACCTAATAGGACTTTTGAACCAAAAACTTATAATATTTGATACAGTTTATAAACGAAGCAAGGAATCTCTATATTCTGAGGGAGTTACATTATAATGCTTTACAAAACAACGAGTAAAGTATGATGGATCAGAAAATCCTGTTGCATATGCTATTTCAGTTATTTTAGAATTATTATATTGCAACAATTCAGCCGCAGCATGCATTCTAATTTTTATTAAGAAATCTTTGGGCGAAATTGCATATAAACTTTTTACTTTTCGAAACAATTGTGTTCTACTCATTCCCATAGAATGTGCCATATCTTCTACAGAAAATTCAGAATTCGAAATATTTTGTTTTATAATTTCATCAAATTTTTGAGAAAACTGATTGTTTTCTTGCGTTTTATCTGAAGGTAATTCTAATAAGGAATTTTTATGTGTATAATTTTCATATAATACAAATAATTTATAAACCAACGCCAATAAAACCGGTTTACTTACTGGTTTTTGCAAAAAACCATCTGCTCCATTTGCATACACCTGCCGTTTCACATCATCGTCTTGGTTCGAAGATATTAATATACACGGTATATGAGCCGTTTTAGCTGTATTTTTTATCTTCTTACATAAACTTATGCCATCTAATTGTGGCATCATAATATCAGATATTATCATATCAAATGTTTCATGCGTAAGTGCCTCTAAAAAATCCAAAGGAGAAGAAAATAATGCACACATATAATCGTGCTCTAGAAAATCTCTAAATAATCGAAGTATAGCCGGATTGTCTTCTATAATGGCAATACAATATGAATGTGCTTGGTTTTTTGCAGTTATATTCGTTTCATAAGGCACTTCAAATGATTTAATGTTTATATGTTGTGGTTTTTTGGGTATATACACATGAAAAGTGCTACCTTTATTTTTTTCGGTCTCTATATCTATTACACCTTTATTTTTTTCTATAAACTGCTTACTCACAAGCAATCCCAACCCGGAACTATGAAGTTCTTTTTTATTATTTTTCACAAATTGTGTGGGTTTTCCCAGCAAACTTTCCAATATTTCATTTTCTATACCAATACCGGAATCTTTAATTTGTATATGAATATAATCATCATTATCCAATACTGAAATTACAATTAGCCCTCCTTCTGGTGTATATTTAAGTGCATTATTATAAATATTTCGTATTGTCGTAACTATCATTTCTTTATCAGCATAAAATTGATAGTCTTTTTCTAAATTATAATGCGTTATAATATTTTTTTCCTGAGCAACATGTTTATACGACTCCAAAACATATTGAATTATTTCATTTACACCACAATATTCCGGATAACATTCTATTGTAGTAGATTGAGTTTTTGACCAATACAATAAATTTTCGAGCAAATCTGCAGTTTTTAGAGTTGCATGAGAAATAAGCGTAATAATTTTTTGCCGCTGAGGCAGTGATAGATCATCATATTCAAGTTTAAGAGTTTCACTTAAACTATGAATAGAATAAAACGAATTTTTCACATCATGGGTAATAAGTGAAAACAACTGATTATTGGTTTCATTTAATTGTTTTAAAGATTTATTTAACTCATCCAACTCGGTAGACTCTTCTTGTAACTGCTTGGTAAGGTCCTCTAATTCTTCTTTTTGCAATAATAACACATCATTACTCTCTTGTAATTTTTTGGTTACATATACTAATTCATTATGTTGTATTTCAATATGATTATTTTGATTTTTTAATGCTTTGGTTTGGGAATCAACCTCTTTTTTCAACAATTGTTTTTGGTGTTGCAGCGAAACCAAACGAACATAATAAACACCATATAAAACAAGTGCTATAACTATAATTGCAATAACTTTAAACCACCAGGTTTTCCACCACATTGGCAAGATTTCTATATACAACGAAGTTGTTTCGGCATGCTGTTTATTAAATTGCCAGGCCTTTACGTGCAATTCATACATACCGGGGGGTAAATTTGTAAATACGACATCATGTTTTTTTCCTACATAATTCCAGGTTTCATCAAAACCTTTCAATTTATATGCATACTCCACTGCTTCGGGAGAACTATAACATACAGATTCAAATGCTAAACTAAACGTTGTATAACTGGCCGGCAATCTCAGTGTATCGATACAAGAAATATGCTTTGGTAAAATTTTACTTCCGGTTTTTTCAATTTCATACGACAAGTATAAGTCTGAAAAATACAATGATGAAATAGTATGTTTTTGCGACACCTCATCTGGATAAAACGCAAACAATCCCTCGTTTGTGCCATAATATATTTTAGAATTCGCATCTTGAAACACAGCCCGTTCGAAAAAAAACAAGCCAGAAGATGTTTCAGTAAATATTATTTTTTTAGACTCTTCATTCTGCGGATTATACTGAAATAACCCTTTTTGCGTAGCCAACCAATATGTTGAATCATCTGCCGACAACACAGATAACACCTTAGTATGAGTAATATCAGGAATATATTCACTCATATCCTGAACCGCATATGTATGTATATTAATCTTAAAACATCCTTTATTTGTCGCAGCCAATATATAATTATCATACGTTTCTGTAATATCAGTAATATAAATGGGGTGGTGAGGATATAAATGACTATCGTTTGCTATAACCTCCACGACTTTCCCACTGTCAACACAATATAAATTTCTTATAGTTGCAACCCATAATTTATTTTCAGAATCTGTATATATTTTATTGATATACTTCTGCACTGATGGGTAGTATGTCCCATAATCAATATGTGTAGGTACAGATATTTTATTTTTCTTTGGATGCAATACTTCTACCCCATGTTCATGTGTTCCTATATACAACAAACTATCTTTAAAACACGTACTTTTTACCGCATTAGTAGAAAGTGACGAATTATCTTTGGTAAACAATTCTATTTCATAATTTTCAACATTTATTTTCATAAGCCCCCCATACCATGAAGACACCCACATATAATTACTATCCAACTCTAAGTTCATAATAGAATTGGAAGACAAACCTGATTTCTCATTAAAATATTGAATTACATTCATTGTAGAATCAAAAACTGTAATTCCTCCACCATCTGTACCTACCCATACGTTTTTTTCATTATCGGTGTGAATTGCAGAAACAATATTGTGAGATAAGCCTAGCTCAATATCAGTTTGATGAACACCACTAAAATCAGGATTGTATAAAAACAATCCATTACCATGTGTTGCTACCCATATACGCCCACCTCTATCACACATAATATCCTTAACCGAAACAATAGACGCACCATCTGTCTGATTTGAAGCAAACTGGTGTAAAACAGTCTGTTGAGTTAAAACCCACAAGCCTTTATATGATGTGCCTATCCAAATATTTCCTTTTTGATCTACTGACAAAGCACTAATAAACACCTCCGCTAATTCTTCTTCAAATATTCGCTCTACCTGAAATTGACCAAACCTCTCATACTTTATCGAATATAAACCATGAGAGGTTCCTACCATCAATACACTATCAGAAACTGACAAAAAACTTGTTACCTGTGGTTGATTATTAAAGGTATACGGCGGTAGGCGAACAACCATTTTTTTTGATGAATCCTGCGACAAACACACTAATCCTTTACTTTTGGTTCCTAACCAGTTATTGCCATACTCATCATGAAACATGGAATATACTTGCTCATTATTAAGCAAGGGAAATTCGCGAAACGCTTTATGATAATTGTTTGTAAATTTACTATATCGATACAGTCCATTTGCTGATAAAGCAAATAATTCTGAATCTTTATTTTGATAAAAATCGGTAAAAATGGGGTATTCCTGAAGTGTTACATGATGTAATGACGCATTTTCAAATCTGTTATATGCATGATTAAATCTATATATAGTTCCATTATATCCGCCAAACCATAATTGGTTATTAGCATCTTCATATACACTTAAAAAATCATTACGTACTAAATTCGAAAAAATTGAATCTTCTTTTTTATATGATTTAAATTCTAAGCCATTAAAAGAATTTATGCCATGTGATGTTGCTAACCAAATAACTCCCCTATAGTCTTCTTCTATACTATGTATATAATTATCGCTTAACCCATCTGCTTTTGTGTAATTTATTAGATTAAACGAATATTGTGCATATATTTGTTGTACAAATATAAAGAAAAACAAAAATAACACTATTCGTTTAGTCATAATATTCACGGATATTTTTTCGTATATTGAAAATACAATATAAAGATATAGATTTTTTTTAACATATAATTAATGATTTAACAAGAAATACCCAAATCAACATAGATTTTTAAACTATGTCCAAACAGAAAACTACTCAATATGGAAGATTCTCTACTTTATAAAAGTAAACGGCACACACTTATTAAAAAACTTCATGCAAAAGGAATTTCAAATAAGCAGGTGCTCGATGCAATGATGCGTGTGCCTAGACACATATTTTTTGATGAAGCATTACAAAATCATGCATATGAAGATAAGGCTTTCCCAATAGAAGCAGGACAAACTATTTCTCAACCCTACACTGTTGCCGTTCAATCTTCTTTACTACATGTTCAAAAACATGATAAAATCTTAGAAATCGGCACAGGTTCCGGATATCAAGCTGCAGTGCTTTACAAAATGGGGGCACAGGTATTTTCTATTGAACGACAGAAAAAACTTTTTTTCTCCACAAAACGAATCCTTCAGGATATGCATATTCATGCTCAATTATTCTTAGGTGATGGATTCAAGGGACTGCCTCAATTTGCTCCGTTCGATAAAATAAT
Organism: Bacteroidales bacterium; assembly: GCA_046482735.1. Classification (GTDB taxonomy): domain Bacteria; phylum Bacteroidota; class Bacteroidia; order Bacteroidales; family UBA1715; genus JAQICB01. The sequence goes on from JAWOEL010000005.1 coordinate 11,272, forward strand.
AATTACCGCCGCGGCTCCTTTTATACCTCGCACTATTTTAAATCAACTCAAAATTAATGGTATTATTGTTGTACCCTACGGCGAGGGGAGCACGCAAAAAATGATTACTATTACAAAAATATCTGAAACTGAATTTGAACAAGAAGAACATGGTGACTTTTCGTTTGTACCAATGTTAAAAGGTATTCAAGATTAATTGCTATAATTTTGTACCATACTTTTTTTATGTATTTTTGAAAAAAAATTTTTTATATGCTTATTCACACTTTTCAATTTAACCATTTTCATCAAAACACGTACGTGATAACAGACCCAGACACTCTCGAATCTGCTGTTATTGACCCCGGGTGTTTTTTTGATGCAGAGAAACAAAAGCTTACATCTTTTATTGCTAACAATAATTTCACACTTAGTTCTCTACTGTATACTCACTGTCATCTCGACCATGTGTTTGGTGCCGCTTTTGTCTACAAAACATATCCAAATATACCTGTATATGGGCATAAAGATGAAAAACCGTTTATTGATAAGGCTATTGCTCAAAGCCTTCGTTACGGAATAAGCATGGAGCAACCTCCCGGCATTACAAACTATATTACCGAAGGTTCTACAATTCAGATTGGAAATATGACTTTATATGCAATTCACGTACCCGGGCACAGTAAGGGAAGCCTCTGCTATTATTACCCCACAGACAATATTTTATTGTCGGGCGATGCTCTCTTTGCCGGAAGTATCGGACGAAGCGATCTACCGGGTGGCAACCATGAAACACTAATTGAAAATATTTCTACTAAATTACTCACTCTTCCCGGAGAAACCATTGTATATCCCGGACATGGAGAACCAACAACTATTCAAACAGAAAAAGAATCTAATCCGTTTTTACAAGAATAATATGACTCGCATACTTAGTATAGAAACTGCCACAAGTATTTGTTCGGTTGCAATACACGAAAACGAAAAATGCTCACACATTTCTGAAATTTCTGAACCACAAGCTCATTCTGCAAAACTCACAGTTCTCATTGAAGAAATGCTTGCACACACATCTCTCAGCATACAAGATTTTGATGCAATTGCAATTTCTGAAGGCCCGGGTTCCTATACCGGACTTCGTATCGGCACATCAGTTGCAAAAGGATTATGCTATGCGACCGACCTTCCGCTTATTACCATAAATACCTTGGAAGCTTTAGCATTACAATATTCCCTCAAGTCACAAAAATCTTTAGCGGACAATGCTATTCTTTGCCCGATGATTGATGCCCGCAGAATGGAAGTGTACACCGCTCAATTTGATACACGCATGACTCTACTACAAAAGACGCATCCCCTTGTTGTGACCGAAGAAACTATTCATCTTTTTGACACACAAAACTCTTATTACCTTTTTGGAGACGGCAGTCAAAAATTACAAGAAATGTTATCGGCAGCACATATTCATTTTGTTCCGGATATTACCTGCTCAAGCGAGAGTATTGGACAGATTGCTTATTCTCAATACAATCAAGGCAACTTTGCTGATGTTGCCTATTTTGAACCATTTTATTTGAAAAATTTTCAGACAACAACACCAAAAAAACAACTATAAATGAAATTTCTAAAATATTGTTTTTGTGTTTGTATATTTTTTTTCGCACAAAATTCTGTATATTCTCAAACAATAAAAGTTACGCAAGATTACGGTCTGTGGACAGGAATAAAACTTACCCAAGAATATAACGATTTCGAATTTGCTTTAGAACCTCAATTACGGACTTTTTACGGACTCACACAAATTGACGATTATATTGTTGACCTTTCTGTTGAATACAAAATAAATTCGCATTTTGATATTGGCTCCCGACACCGATACAATTACAACAATAAACGAGATGAAGATATTGAACAAAATTATTCATACAGTCTCGACTTTAAATTCGATTATTCATTTTCATTCATAAAATTCTATTACCGATTACGATATGAAAAAGAATATGTTAATGTATTTACTGATTATTCCTTAGAAAAAATAAATACCATTAATTACCGAAACCGTATAAAACTTCGACACACCTTGTCCGAAACAAACAAGATGTACATATCCGGTGAATTATTTAAAATTCATAAACAATTTAAATCTCCCTATTTTAATAAATATCGTATATATGCAGGCGATGAAATAGACACAAAATGGGGCACTTTTGACTGTTCCGTTGGCTATACTCGCGAACTCAACGATGAACACCCTGAACAATTTATTTGTCTGAATATTGTATATGAGCTTTCTTTATGAAATTTTTTGCACACATAATTACTCTTTTATTTCTTGTAGTCACAACCTCATCGTGTCACAAAGAAGAGGTTATTTACAATCCTGTTTTTGAAAAATCACTGCAAACAGCACCCTTACTAACACTCAACAATGCCCCCTGTGGTTTCGATGCCGAACTTTCTCTGCTACGAGCATCAATACAGGCAGATACCATACATGATTTTACGCCATTTATCTCATTTCAAAACTATTCTCAAATATACTTCAACGACAGTCTGGAATTGAAAAACAACGACTTCAACAATTTAGGGACAATTACAACATCGGAATCGTATACTATAACCATCACAACAAACTCAACAACAAAAAAACTCACATTACAGTTTACAAATTTACCAATAGCCATTATTTCTACCCCAAACAAAATATACGATGAACCCAAAACAGTTGCTCATCTATCTTTGTACCTGCCACAGAATGATGAATGTTTCACATCAGATATTGGTATAGAATACCGAGGAGCAACCTCATTATTTTATCCTAAAAAATCATTTGGTTTTGCACTTACACATTCAATTAATACATCAGACAGATATTCTTCTGAAATAGGGACAATGCGCAAAAACGAAGACTGGATTTTTGATGCAATGTATATTGATAAATCCAGAGTGCGAAATATGGTTTCCTTTAAACTTTGGAACGAACTCGATAGCCTCAAGCGAGGCATACAATCGCAATTGGTCGAAGTATTTATAAATCATAGTCATCAGGGAGTATATTGTTTCAACGAAAAACTCAATCCGGAATTTCTCGGCCTCACACAAAAAGGTGCTCTTTTATACAAAGGTGTTTCGTGGCTTAACGGAGGCACAAAATTTGAAACAAACAATCCATACCCCGAATCATCTTACCGTTGGGATGGCTGGGAACAGGTATATCCCGACCCGGAATATACCACACAATGGGAACCTCTTGATACTTTAAAAAACATAGCCGTTAATTATTCCGATGAAGATTTTATTACACACATTGGCTCATACATAAATATAGATAATGTTATTGATTACTATATTTTCTTAAATCTTATATCTGCCTGGGACAATGCAGGAAAAAACATATTTTTAACACGCTCACACTCAGCAGAAAAATTTTCATTTTTACCTTGGGACTTAGATGGCACATGGGGTTATTTTTGGGATGGAAAACACATAACACATACCAATATAATAAACACAAACCAATTGTTTAACAAACTCATAAAACTCAATCCCGACAATTACAAAACAAAGCTCAAAACCCGATGGTTTGAACTGCGAAATTCAATTTTGACTTACGAACATATACATGATGTATTCGAAAAAGAATTTGAAACAGTACTATCATCAAATTGTATAAAAATAGAAAACAAAAAATGGGATCTTGATGTAAACATTAAAGAAGAACGGGCTTTTACCTATAGTTGGATTAAACGACGACTTCGATTTCTCGACCAATACTATTCGAATTTATAAAATTTTGTCGGTAACAATTTCCTGAAGCATATTATAAATTTTACGAGATACAGAATAACTAAAAACCTTATCATTCACCCGCACAACCCATTGCACCCCTAATAAAGGATGCAACAAAAACACCTCATCAGCATCGGTAACATGTTCAATAAACATATTTTCCACTTGATGCACAACATAAGCATGTTGCTGAAGCTCAGCAATTATAACATTAGTTATAGGATGCCGAAACGTGTTTATTTCAGCATTTGGACAATAGATTTCATTATCTTTCACATAAAAAATATCTCCAACAGATGTATGGAAAATCTGTTCAGTATTGGTGAAAAAGGCCAATGCCTGTGCCCCGGTTTTTTTCAACAACACAGGTATTTTCCGCTGAGTCAGCATATGAGCAGAATACATGGTATACAAAAATGGTTTTTGAATAACTACCGAAGGAATAAGTGCGAGAGAAACACCAACAGAATTAAAAACAAAATCTCTGTCAGGTAAAGCCTCTATAAAAATTGCATAAGAAGAAACCGTTTCCGATTCAAGATGCGACATCACAGATGTTTTCCGAAACACACATATTTTACAAACACCTCCTTTATACACTTTATTTACATTGAGTAAGCGAGTTATTTGACGAGAAATATGAGTACCAGAAAATTTTTCCGGATACGGAAATGATAACACATCCATAGTTTCGGTCATGTTTGAAATATGTTCTTCTATAAAAAGTGGTTTTGTATTATACAAGCGTACCGTTTCAGTTAGCGAATCAAACATACCAAAAACATGCTCTAAAGACATAAAAAAATCTGATGTTTTAATTATTTCATTATCGATAATACAGAACATACTCACACTAATTTATGTTGAACAATAGCAGCACAATATGGCTCTATATTTTCATTTTTCATAATGCGTATAGTTGTCAGCCCCATTCGCTCACCGGCAACTATATCCCGCTTACTGTCTCCAATCATATATGATTGAGACACATCAATAGACAAATCCCGTACTGCCTGCTCAAACATACCCGTTTTGGGCTTACGACAATCACACTCAGAAACATCAGGATGATGCGGACAAACATAAATTCCTGAAATAGTAATATTATATGTACGAAATTGTTGTATCATATAATCATGCACTTTATGCACATCACGCAATGTATAAACACCCTTTGCCACCCCACTTTGGTTAGTAATTACAACAAGCAAAAAACCATATTTTTGCAATAATTGCAATCCCTCAACCACTCCTGTATTAATTTTAAAATCTTCAATGGTATGTGTATAATATAACGATCCATCATTTATCACACCATCTCTATCTAAAAAAACTGCTTTCTGTGTCATATCTGTATCTGTAAACCATCGTATGCAAGAAAAACATGTGATGGTAGCATTTTTTGTGTTTCGGTATGGTCACCTAAATAATGACTAATATGCGTTAAATAAGCCCGTTTGGGATTAAGTTTATCTATTATCAACAAAGCTTCCTCTAAATTAAAATGAGAATAATGCTTTCGAAACCGCAAGGCATTAATAACCAGCACATCAAGATTACATAATTTATTCATCTCAGATTCCTCTATAAATGAAGCATCAGTAATATATGCAAATGAGTCTATACGGAATCCGAACACAGGTAATTTCCAATGATAAACACGGATTGGCTGAATAAAAACCGAACAACACCGAAAGGGTTCATTAGTAATTTCATGCATATCCATTAATGGCACACCCGGATACGCATCTTTCTTAAAAACATATGCATACTCACGTTTTACCGAATCAATAACCCGATGTTCAGCAAAAATATCCATTGAGCACTGTTTTTTAAAATTAATTGGGCGAATATCATCAAGTCCGCCGGTGTGATCTTTATGTTCATGCGTTAACAGAATTGCATCAACATTTGTTATATTATTATTGAGCATTTGTTGACGAAAATCTGTACCAGCATCAATAAGAAAATCAACACCTTTATACGTGAAATAGAAAGACGTACGTAAGCGTTTGTTTTGTGGATTTTCTGACAAGCAAACCGGACAATTGCACCCTATTATAGGAACACCTTGCGAAGTCCCTGTTCCTAGAAATATACCATTAAAAACAGCCATATTACAATTTCTCTACACTATTCTACAAAAAATCCAGCCCAATAATTGTAATATCATCTCCCAAAGAATTACCGTCTAAAAATTGTTCAAGAGATGTATTCAAATAATGAATAGATTCATCAACATCGCCATCAATTGATATTGCACCTTCAAGCGGAATTGTTCCAAATTCAGACAACTCATCATTTTCAGCCTCTATAAGACCATCAGTATAGCACACCAATTTATCACCCGAATCCACAAAAACTTCACCTTGTTCAATTGAAGGTATTTCTTCAAACATTCCAAGCCCAATACAACCATTTGTAAGATAAAGCATTGTTTGTTTTTTCTTATGTAAAAGTAAAGGCGGATTATGTCCGGCATTTACATATTGTAAAGATTTATTATGTATATTATATTTAGCAATAAAAAAAGTAATAAATTTTTCGCCATTTGCATTATCATTCACTAACTTATTCAACTCATATATTAAATCAACCAAGTCAATACTAGAGTTAAACAAAGCCCGCAGATTTGCCTGAAAATTTGACATCAATAATGCTGCAGAAACCCCCTTTCCGGAAACATCGGCAATGCAAAACCCGAATTCATGGTCACTTAAAGGTATAAAATCATAATAATCGCCACCAACCTGTGAATGCGGCTTGTAATATGTTGCAACATTCAGGTATGGATTTTTGGGTAAAGAATCTGATGAAGGAATAAGCATTGATTGCATTTTTGAAGCAACTTCTAACTCTTTACTCAACACCTCCCTTTCCAAAGATTCGGCATATAGGCGTTTATTTTCTATAGCTACAACTATTATATTTGTTATAGTTTGTATAAACTTTAGATGTTTTATAATAGGACTTATCCCCTCACGATCTTCATCTATATCACCTATAAGAACATATGCAACAGGCTTATTTTTATGATAAACAGGTATTATCACATCAAAAATATCAAACGGATATTCCCGTTGAAAAGATATACCGGTTATCTCTTTATAACACAACAACTCAGATTGCACATCTTCATACAATACTTGAGAATAATTTTCAGGAACCCCTACTTTTAAAATTGTTTGCCATTTGGTATCTTCTATAAAAACAACAAGTTTACCAATATTCAACTCTTTACACAAAATATTTTCATATTTTTGTAACAATTTCTCTGTCGAAAGATTTTCATTTATTGCTTGTGTTAACTCTAACAATGAGTTAAGCTTAAAATTAGAAAGATTTAATTTCCTCAACGACGCTTTTTGTGAAACCATCTTGAATATTTTTTTTTAAATATATAAAAAAAGCTTGTATAAAAAAACACAAGCTTATATTATTTTCACCCTACATATAAAAAAACTATTCTTTAACACGCTCCACATAAGATTTATCAGCAGTAGCAATTTTAATTTTATCGCCTTGATTTATAAACAAAGGAACCATGATTTCTGTATTGGTTTCAACTGTTGCAGCTTTCATTGCTGTAGAACTTGACGTATCACCTTTCAGTCCGGGCTCGGTATATGTTACCTCCATTACAACATATTGTGGCAATTCGGCATACAACACATTTTCTGTATCAGCATGCACAATAACATCAACCTCCTGTCCTTCTTTTAATAACTCCGAACAATTTATGAGATCACGCGATAATGAAATTTGATCGAATGTTTCACTATTCATAAAATTATATCCCATATCATCATTATATAAATACTGATGAGGACGTCGTTCTATTCGAGCAACATTAATTTTCACACCAGCATTAAATGTATTATCTATAACCTTACCGGTTTGTACGTTTTTTAATTTTGTTCTCACAAACGCAGCACCTTTCCCGGGCTTTACGTGCTGAAACTGTGTTATTGTATATAAATCTCCGTTATATTCAATACATAAACCATTTCTAAAATCTGAAGTTGTAGCCATAATTATTTATTTTTGCCAAAAATACAAAAAAGTGAGATACACACACACATTCAACAACAAATTATTTAGAGTTTAGTGCATTTTTCAAACCTGAATGTCCAATCAAATCACACTTTAGTGAACCTATTAACATATCAAACTCAACTCTCAATGGTACATACCCGGCATCATCACTCAACCAAAAACGCATATCATCTTCGTTTTCAAACACTCTTCCGGTTTCCACAACAGGTTGAAATTTTAACGCATTGAATGTTCCCAACTTTGTAGAAACCTCATCTTTACCTTTATATACTATTTCATACTCAAAAATTTCATCTGCAAAATAAGTCAACACACTTACAGTATCATTTATCTCCACATTATCAAAACCGACTCGCCTCATATAATACACACTGGAAATTATATCGTATATTTCTCCTGGCACATCAACTATCCCGGATTTTTGACTTTTCACCCGATGCGTTTCTTGGTCAAATACTACTTCATTATAAAATCTATAATTATTTTCTTTTATATTTCTCACAGATTTTACCGGAAGACAATTTGCTTCATTAAAATAACTCTCATATACATCATCCAAAGCAATAAACATACGAGGTATACCAACTGTTTCGGCTTCAGCCTTTGCGTGATATATAGTTTCCCCTTGTTCATGAGAAAATTCCCGAAGTTGTATCGTTGCTTTTCCTCCTTTCATAACTCCATAATATATCAAGAAATCTAATTTTTCTCCTGCATTATATGCATTATTAGGAATTGTATATGAAACTGTGTCATTATGCTGTGCAAAAAAATACGTTGACATGCATAATAACCATACTGATATAAATATTTTTTTCTTCATAGCTGTAAAGATAAATAGTTTGTAGCAAGACCAATTAACAATAATAATGCCTTTTTATAACATTAACAAACAATCTATTTATAAAAATATTTTTATATATTTGAAATATGGAAGAAAAAAAAGATTTTATATTGTCTCAATCACTTTCTATATTTCAGGAATATGGTATTAAAAGTATATCTATGGACGACTTAAGTTCATCTATGAGAATTTCAAAAAAAACACTCTATAAATATTTCAAAAATAAAGAAGATTTAATACATCAACTTTTTTTTAATTATATAACCGAAAAATTTGCTTCATTTCAGACACAAATTAATTCCGAACCGATAAATGCAATTGATTATTTAATAAAAGTTCATTCTTTTTTGTTCTCACAAAAACATATTTTCACAACTGCTATAAACTATGATTTACAAACAACCTATCCTCATCTTTATACAAAATTGCATCAACAAATTCAAAAACATTCACACATTTTGTTACAGAAAAATATTACATTAGGGCAGCAACAACATCTTTATAAAAAAAATATTGACACATCAATTATAATATATATATTCACTCACCTGAGTTTATTAATTGAAAACAATTCTGATAACGAAATCTCTTCACATGATTTGTTTAATGAGATTTTACGCATGTTTATATATAGCGTGGCAAACGAAGCTGGAATTGTATATTATAAAAACATTTCATCCCATACTTCATGATAACTCAAACAGAGGGAATAATTTTACATACTACAAAATATTCTGAATCAAGCATAATAGCTCATATATTCACCAAAGAATTTGGTGCCGGATCATACATTATGAATAATGTTCGCCATAAACGTTCAAAAATGGCGTACTTCCAAATATTCTCGCACGTTGATATATCGGTATATCGAAAAAAAAACAGTTCTATACATCGTATTTCAAATATTGAATTTGCAGAATTACATTTACCAATTTATGCAAATATCATAAAAGCAAGCATATGCCAATTTCTGGGCGAAATATTACATAAATTATTACACTCAGAAGAAGAAAACAAAGTATTGTTTTCTTTTATAACCGACACACTACACCTACTTGCTCACGAAGAAAAAACAGTTGGTAATTTTCATCTGGTTTTTTTAATAAATCTTACACATTTTTTTGGCATCACTCCACAACATACCTGGACCGAAGAAAAATGTTTTTTCGACCTGCACAATGGTGAATTTATATGCAGCGAAACTCCTCTCTGCATAGACAAAGAATGCAGTTTTATACTTCATTCTTTATTATCTGGAAATACTGAAATTGTTATACCAAAAAATATAAAAATACAGCTTCTCGAATCCCTTATTCAATACTATAAAATACATACTCATAACTTTGGTTCTATACAATCATTAGCGACACTCCAAACAATTTTTGAATAAGGCAAAATTATGATAAAAAAATATACCATATTCTCCCCTCCCTACAAAACACACTATTCTCATACTTGAAAATAAGGTGTTTTACATGAATTATCCGTTTTATGCTTGATTATTCAGCGAAAAGGTTTTTTTTTGTATTCAAAAAAAATGAGAGTTCGTCCTAAGAAAAGTTTTGGTCAACATTTTTTAAGAAACAATACTGTTGCTCAAAAAATCGCAAGCGGTCTTGATTATACAAAATGCACACAAGTTTTGGAAATTGGTCCCGGAACCGGTAAAATTACTAAAGAATTACTCACACAATCATGCAATCTGAAAGTTGTAGAATTAGACATAGAATCAGTCAATTACCTCACAACAAACAATATAATACCAAAAGACGCCATTATTCATGATGATTTCTTAAAAATGAACATAGCCACGGTTTTTCATGGCACAGAATTTAACATAATAGGCAATTTTCCATACAACATATCCAGCCAAATAGTTTTTAAAGTTTTGGAAAACAGAACATTAATACCCCAAATCACCGGCATGTTTCAACGAGAAATGGCACGCCGTATATGTTCCGAAAAAGGCAGCAAGGAATATGGTATTATTTCTGTACTTACACAAGCTTTTTATGAGACAAGATATAATTTTACCGTTCACGAAAAAGAATTTAATCCACCACCAAAAGTAAAATCAGGAGTAATAACATTAACCCGAAAAAAAGAATTGTTTTTGGATTGTGATGAATTATTATTTATCACAGTAGTTAAAACAGCATTTAATCAACGACGAAAAACTTTAGGAAATTCATTAAAAAAATTACTAAACGGACAAAAATTACATAATAATTTCGGAAGTTTGCGACCAGAACAGTTAGATGTTTCTGAGTTTATAGAACTGACACATACAATAAACTCATTAATAAACAAATAGGTTATGACGTTTGAGTTAACTAAAGAATATATTCAATACTTATCATTTTTAATAGAAACTAGAAATGATGAAGAATTATTACATATTTTCCATAGCCTCCACCCAGCAGACATAGCAGATATATTAGAAGAGTTTTCATACGAAGATGCACGCTATATATTTCTTCAGTTATCTCCGGAAATTGCCGCAAAAACTTTAGTTGAAATTGATGAGGATAAAATAAACCGCCTTATAAAGGTTATTCCTCCGGCAATTATGGCAACAGAACTTATTGAAAATATGGATTCTGATGATGCCGTAGATATTTTGCAGAACATACCAATGCACATTGCATATGAAATTTTGCAAAATTTTTCAAATACCGAACAACAATACAACGTCGCAAAACTACTCAATTACGACGAAGACACTGCCGGTGGTATAATGGCAACCGAGCTTATACGAGTAAACATAAACTGGGATGTGCAAACTTGTCTGTACGAAATACGCCGACAACATTCTGAACTGGAAAATATTGTGCTGGCATATGTTGTAGATGACAAAAATATTTTACAAGGCACACTCCCGATAACCAAATTAATTACAAATCACGAAAAAGTTCGTATACAAGATATCTATTTTAAAGATGTTATTTTTGTCCAAACATTTACCCCATCGGAAGAGGTAGCACTAATAATGGAAAAATACGACTTATTTGTGTTGCCGGTAGTCGATAGTTTTAACAGACTTAAAGGACGTATAACTCTTGATGACGTTCTTGATGTTGTTCGCGAAGAATCTGACAGAGACTATCAAATGGTTTCTGGTATTACACAAGATGTAGAACCAAACGACAGCATTTTTCGTCAATCGAAAGCTCGTTTACCATGGCTTTTAATAGGTCTTGTAGGTGGTGTGCTGGCATCTCATGTAATAGGAAATTTTGAAAGTGAAATACAAAAATACACCGGCTTGGCCTTGTTTTTGCCACTAATAGTTGCAATGGGAGGAAATGTTGGTGTGCAATCATCATCTATTATTGTACAAAGTATTGCTAACGGTTCATTAGGACTTGAAACTATAGCACACCGCACATTAAAAGAACTGGGAGGCGGTCTACTTATAGGTGCTGTGTGTGCGTCTGCTTTGTTTGGGTATAATTATTTATTTGGGCAAAACTTTGCTATTACCCTATCTGTAAGTATTGCTCTATTTGCAATAGTTATTTTTGCTTCTGCATTTGGAACTCTTATACCACTAATTTTACATAAACTTAAAATAGACCCGGCAATTGCTACCGGACCATTTATCACTACCGTAAACGATGTGCTCGGTGGACTCCTTTATTTTTCTATTGCACGATTTATTTTTACCTTTGTGTAAAACAATTTTATTCTATTTTTGTAAAAAACAAAAACAATGAAATATCTTTTAACCATAATAAGTGTCTGTTTAAGTGTAAGTTTTATACCTGCTCAAACTACAGATTCCTCTCCCCAAAATACTGAAATCACATTTGAATATACCACATATAATTTTGATACATTACAATATGCTGAAGAAGCTGAATGCGTTTTTCCCTACACAAACACAGGAAAAGACCCATTAATAATTTCGAAAATTGTAAGTACCTGTGGCTGCACAATTCCACATTCTTCACGTGCCCCCTTAGCACCGGGAGAAACAGCTCATGTTACGGTCTCATACAATACACGACGTAGTGGAAAATTCTCAAAAAACATACAAGTTCACTCAAATGCAACCAATTCGCCCGTAGTTTTAACGCTACAGGGCATAGTAAAGCAAAATAAAAATAAATTTATTATAGAATAATAATTACAATTTATGCCTAAAATATCAGACAGAGGGTTTCGCATGCCCCCCTCTCCTATACGAAAACTTACGCAATGTGCCGAAGATGCAAAATTACGCGGTGTAGATGTTCTCCATTTGAATATCGGCCAACCCGATATTATAACGCCACCTCATGCTATAGAAGCGGTTAAGAATTTTTCCGATTCTATTATTTCATATTCACCGTCTGCAGGAAATTTATCATTACGCAAAGAATTTGCAAACTATTACCTCTCTCACAATATTGAAATAAGTCATCAAGATATTCTTATAACAACCGGTGGTTCCGAAGCTATTTGTTTTGCCTATTACAGTATACTCAATTACGGAGACGAAGTGATTGTTCCCGAACCATTTTATTCGAACTACTATGGGTTTACCACCGAAACAGGTGCACGTATGATTCCCGTACGTTCATCAATAGAAAATGGCTTTGCTCTACCACAAATTGAAGAGTTCGAAAAAGCACTTACACCCCGCACCAAAGCTATTATGCTATGCAACCCCAACAATCCTACCGGATATGTATACAGTAAACATGAATTAGAATGCATTCGCGACATAGTACTTGAAAACGATTTGTTTTTAATTTGCGACGAAGTATACCGAGAATTTTGCTACGACAATGAACATTACTCGGTTATGAATCTTGAGGGAATAGAAGATAATGTTATACTTATCGATTCTTTTTCTAAACGGTATAGTGTATGCGGAATCCGCATAGGAGCATTAATCTCTCGCAACAAAGAGGTTGTAAGTACTTCACTAAAATTTGCTCAGGCTCGACTCAGTCCTCCTACGTTTGGACAAATTGCCGCCGAAGCACTTCTAAAAACACCAAAAAAATATTTGACCGATGCATTTAATGAATACAAAACACGTCGCGACTATATTATTCATCGGCTCAATTCTATAGAAGGTGTTTATTCTCCTATGCCCAAAGGAGCATTTTACTCTATCGTAGAATTACCGGTTGACAATGCCGAAAAATTCTGCAAATGGCTGCTCGAAGATTTTCAACACAAAGGCACAACTATAATGCTGGCTCCGGGAAATGGTTTTTATACTGGAAAAAAACTGGGAGAAACACAAGTAAGACTTGCATATGTGCTTAATATAGAAAAACTTAAACTCGCAGCTGAATGCCTCGAAGTAGCTTTAAAAATTTATCCGGGACGACTTATAACATAAATGAAGTTTCCTAAAAAATTTGTATTGTGGCTTAAAATTTGTACATTTACTTTACAAAAAATGTAATGTCATGAAAAAAATTTCTACATGTATACTTTTTGTTTTTATAAGCACATATACTTTTGCTCAAACCAACGAACAAATAAAAAGTGCTATAGAAAATGGTAATGTAAAAGAGCTATCGTCTTTTTTTGATACACACGTTGATTTAACAGTTCTCTCAAAAGAAGGTATATACAGCACTTCGCAAACACAGGTTATTTTAAAAAACTTTTTCTCAACACATTCTCCCGGAACATTTCAAATTCAACACGAAGGTGGAAACACACAAGCAAAGTATGTTATTGGAACATATACAACTCAAAACAAAGCATTTCGAATTTATTATCTTACAAAAACTACAACAAATACAACTTTCATTCAAAAATTCAGAATAGAACATGACTAATACAAATTCTTTAATAGACAAACTCATTGCTATTTCATTTGCAGAAGATATTGGAGACGGCGATCACACAACACTTTCGTGTATTTCTCAAGATATAACAGGTACTGCCCAATTACTGGTAAAACAACCCGGCATTCTATGTGGTGTAGATGTTGCTCTCACCATTTTCAAACAATTTGATCCGAATTTGAAAGTTGATGTTATTCTTCAAGATGGAAGTGCTATCAAACCAGGCGATATTGCTTTTACCGTTAGTGGCAAAACCACATCTATACTCCAAACAGAACGCTTAGTCTTAAATTTTATGCAACGTTTAAGTGGCATTGCAACAACAACACATACATATGTAAATTTACTCAAAGGCACACATACAAAAATACTAGACACACGCAAAACTACTCCCGGAATGCGTTTGCTCGAAAAACATGCGGTAAAAACCGGTGGTGGGTACAATCATAGAATAGGATTGTATGACATGATTCTTATTAAAGATAATCATATAGACTATGCTGGTGGTGTTTCTGAGGCAATAAAAAAAACACAGGAATACTTAAAAAACACAGGAAAAAATCTCAAAATAGAAGTAGAAGCTCGCAGCTTTAAAGAAATAGAAGAGATATTGAATTTTAATGTTGACCGTATTTTAATAGATAACTTTACTCCGGAAGAAACTCGTGAAGCTATTGCTTTAATAAACGGGAGGTGCGAAACAGAATCATCCGGTGGAATTACCAAAGAAAGCATTCGTGCATATGCCGAAGCAGGTGTTGACTACATCTCTGTGGGTGCTCTTACTCACCAAATAACAAGTCTGGATTTAAGTTTAAAAGCTGTTTAATACGTTTTTTTTAATGATTCGTACATTCCTTTTATTTTTACTGTGTGGTATTTCTTTTCAAAGTATTTCGGCTCAATCGTTTCCTCAGAAGCCAAAACTTATAGTTCATGTTGTGGTAGAACATATGCGATATGACTATCTAACACGTTTTTATTCGCAGTTTGGAGATAATGGCTTCAAAAAAATAATACAATACGGGGCAACCTGCACCAACGCACACATTCCTTTTGCGTATGCCACCGCTCCTACCGCTTACGCCAGCATGTCTACCGGAAGCGTGCCATCCGAACATGGTATAGTTGGTGATGTGTGGTACAACAGAATTGCAAAAAAAGAAGTTTATCCTATACACGATAAGAATTACTATTGCTCGGGCTGTTCCAACAAAAAACTATATCAAGTGAGCCCTAAAAAATTAATAACAACAACTTTTGCCGATGAACTTGAACTCGGCTCACAAGGAAAATC
Source organism: Bacteroidales bacterium (assembly GCA_046482735.1). Classification (GTDB taxonomy): domain Bacteria; phylum Bacteroidota; class Bacteroidia; order Bacteroidales; family UBA1715; genus JAQICB01. The sequence goes on from JAWOEL010000005.1 coordinate 27,032, forward strand.
AAAAACATACAGTATCGGACTAACGCCCGAATCATCGGTTCTTATGGCTGGCAGAATGGCTGATGGTGTTTACTGGCTCGATACAAAAAGTGGAAATTGGGTAACAAGTGTCTATTATGATTATGAACTGCCCAAATGGTTGGTTGCGTTCAACAAGAAAAAAATTGCCGACACATATTTAAAGAAAACATGGAAACCAAAACATCCTCTTTCTTCGTACACCGAGTCGTTACCAGACGACACCGAGTTTGAGATTGGTATTTCCGATCAAATAACGTTCCCCTACAATTTATCTCAAATCACAAACAAATACAGCCCATACTCAATTCTTACACAAACACCTTTTGGAAATACCTATACAAAAGATCTGGCTATAACTACTATTGAAAAAGCTCATTTAGGATCAGATTCTCATACCGACTACATTTCAATTGCTTTTACAGCATTAGGCGAAATAACTAATGCGTATGGTTCAATGTCTAAAGAAGTGGAAGATTGTGTTATTCGATTAGATACTGAAATCGGATTTTTAGTTAATTTTTTGGAATCAACCCTCGGAAAAGAAAATTTTATGTTAGTGCTTTCGTCTACATCAGGTGTAGAAACTCCTACCGAATACATCACACACAAAAAGAAGCAAGGTGGCACATTCAAAATGATTGAGGCAGTCTATATTCTGGAAAAACATTTAGAAACCATATACGGAAAAGGCCCGTGGATAGAATATTATCATAATAATCAGATATATTTAGACAGAACAACAATTGCAGAAAAAACACACGTTCCCCTTCAAACTGTTCAACAAGAAGCTTCGCTTTTTTTGCAGCAATTAGCAGGCATTCAAACAGTACTAACTGCAAGTGATATTAACAAAACAGGATTTACCGACAATATAAAAAAACGTATTAGTAATAGTTATAACCAAAAACGCTCCGGTGATATTTTTATTGAACTCATGCCGGGATGGAGCGAAGAAACTATAAACAAAGTTGCTCAACATTCATCAACCTATACCGAAACTACTCATATACCTCTTATCTGGTATGGTTGGAAAATTGGTCCGCAAATTATACATACTCAATTATATTCAAATGATATTGTTCCTACTTTATGCGAAATAATAGGCATTCAACGACCAAATGCCGCTTTTGGATCATATATAAACTCTATAACTGAATAATTATGAAATATCTTTTTCGACTCATTACTCTTTGTGCTCTAATATGTAGTGGTTTACATGCTCATAGTCAAAAACAAAGTTTTAAATCTACTGAAACAAAAAAAGACTCTCTCAAAAACATATACGTAACAGGTTCTTATGGTATTCTTTTTCAGTATATGCCAACAGGACATGAAAATAAAGACTATAAAATTGGTCTTCGCCCAAGTATTTTAGTGAATTTTACACTCAACACTCATATTGATTTTTCAAAATATATTGGCATAATGCAAGGTTGTGCAATTAAAAATGTGGGGTTTAAAACTCTCGATGAAACCATAGAATCTGTAGAATATGACAAAATAATACGACGCTCATACATGGCAGAAGCATATGCTGCTATTAAAATTGGTGCATTACAAAAATTTACTTTTTTCTACATTGGTGCCGGATATGGTTTTTCTACCCATTACCGACAAAAACAAGTGGAACACAACAGAAAAATTATAGACAGCCAGTGGTTTAGTTCTGCAACCAAACAGTTTGTGCCTTCTATTGTTGCAGGTTACCAATTTTCTAACAATATACATGTACAACTGCAATATTTTTTATCTGATTTCCTTAATCATTCATACAATAATAAATTTGGAGATTTTTCGAAATTCGACAATACACAAATTCTTCAGTTATCACTTTCATTTCAGAAAAAAGATACAGACTCAAAAAATACACTCAAAAATCTGGAGGATAATAAATTAATTGCTTTATAACTCCTTCAAAAACACAATTATGAATCAACATATTGAAATAGCATAAATTCTTATAATAGGCACAATTAATACCTAAAAAAACAAATGAAAATAACGTGTATAATGATTGGGAAAACAGACGAAGCATACCTGAAATACGGTATAGAAAAATATACACAACGACTTTCCCGCTATTGCACATTTTCGTGGATTGAAATTCCTGATACAGCTCGTTCAAAAAAAATATCAGCACTCGAACAAAAGAAAAAAGAGGCAGCTATACTTTCTCAAAAAATACCACCTCAATCTACTGTATTTTTACTTGATGAGAAAGGGAAAGACTATACATCAGAACAATTTGCCCGACACATCGAACATCAGGAAATTAACTCAACCAAAGAACTTTGTTTTGTAATAGGTGGCCCATACGGCTTCGCAGACTCTGTATATGCACAATATCCTACAAAAATATCACTTTCAAAAATGACATTTTCACACCAAATGATACGTGTGTTTTTATGTGAGCAAATATACCGTGCATACTCAATAATTTACAACTTACCATACCACCATAAATAATTTTATTATTTTTGATGATATAAAACAAAAAATTTGAAAATACACACATACATAGAGCGATATAAATTTTTACTAATTTCAGGAATCTTGTTGTTTTCTGCCATGTTAGTGGAAACCAACTACTTTAATCAAAAATTCAACAGACAACACGCACAGCTGTTTGAAAAAATTATACAAGCAAAACAAGAGTATGCTCAAGAAATTATTTCAGACATATATAATGTTAAAGCCCCGACATATCAAGCATATCAAAAAATTACCAAAAACAAAAACCGATTAATTACAAACCAAAAAATCAGTTTTTTTGTATACGCACACGACTCACTAACATATTGGAACAACAACACCTGTACCCTTCCCGATTCGGTACGTTCAAATCCCGAAAAACATACAATAATATTTATAAACAATATATGGTATTTAAATACCTATACACAAACCGATAGTATTTCTGCCTTTGTGCTTTCAGAAATTAAAACCGAATATCCATACGAAAATAAATATTTAGAAAACCACTTTCACTCAGATTTTAATATTAATAAGAATATAAAAATATCCACAACCCCCACCGACAATTCTTACAATATACAATTACCTAATGGTGATTTTCTTCTCGGACTAGAAAAAAATCATGGACGCACCAATAATACTATCCAACGGTATCTTTCAATAAGTTTATATATCATTGGCATTATTTTTCTGTTAATTTTCATGCATTATTTTTTAATAAAAATCAAAAAACGCTATATCCGTGATATTATAAATATATTATTTTTTATAATTGCATTCATCATTCGCTATTGGATGATTGAAAATCAAATTCCATACGTATGCTACACTACCGATTTGTTTAATTCTGACTATTACGCCACATCAGACTTTACCCCTTCATTAGGTGATTTATTTATAAACATTTTACTTTTTTTATATTTTGTATACCAAATAAAATTCCGCATACACGATTGGAAACCAAAGAGATTAATATCAAAATTCACAAGCATATTAGTCTTTTCGATTGTAAGCGTATTACTGTTCACTCTTATCGTAAACATTTACGAGTCTCTCATTTACGACTCTATTATTAATTTAGAGTTTCATAAATTGTTTGACACATCATTTTTAAGTTTTGTTGCCTATGCTCTTATCGGCATTGTAATGTTTAGCTACTTTGTTCTACTGTTTGCCGGATACAAAACACTTAACCAATCACAGGTATCAATTCGTCATTACATCACATTCATCCCTGCTACAATTATTCTCGCATCATATATTATTTACGAACTAAATGGTGTACGAAATATCATATATTTTAGTGCTTTTCTACTTATAACACACGGGCTTTTTATATACAAGTCATACAAAAAAAACCTGCATTTTTCCAAATCATTTCGAATTACGCTTCTTTTTATTGCAGCACTTTTTTCTCAACTATACATGCAGGAACATATACATAATAAGCAAACAGAAATCAAAAAATTACTCGCGGTTAACTTAACAAACGAACAAGACCCGGTTGCCGAAATCTTATTGCGCGATATAAAAGAAAAAATGAAAAAAGACACGCAACTTCGCTCAATGCTCCAGCAAAAAAATGTTGCAGATAAAAAAATAAACACCTACCTTCAACAAAGGTATTTTAGCGGTTTTTTAAACAGATATAGTCTGGAAAGCACTATTTGTGGAACCTCAACAAATTTTCCACAATCAAACAAACTACAAAACTGTGAACTCTACTTTTCTAATATTATAGAAAAATACGGTATACAATTAGCAAATAATGATTATTATTTTTTAAACAATCAAAATGGTAGTATAAGCTATTTTGACTCATTAACATATACATGGAATAATGGTAAAATCACAAAACTCTATATAGAACTCAACTCCAAACGCATTTCACAAGAACTGGGTTACCCGGAGCTCTTACTCGAAAAAAACTTAATTCGCGAAGATTTATTTAATTATTCATATGCAAAATATGTTCATTCCAAACTGATAAGCCAAAAAGGTTCATATCCCTATCCATTAGAAGTTGCACACAGCCCCAAACTTCACTCATATTATACATATACACACAAGAATGTACAACATATAGTATATAAATCGAACCACAACACAAACATTATTGTTAGTTCTACACAACCAACACTATTTGAACATATTGTGTCGTTTTCATACATTTTTATATATTTTTTCCTGTTACTTTTATTATATGACCTCAACCAAAAAAAATCTTTACAACACCTCATTCGCATACAAACGTTTACGGATAAAATAAAACTTTCATTAATTTCCATAGTGCTCGCAGCTATCCTTTTAACCGGTGTAAGCTTAGTTATACTTAACATTCATCAATACTCAGAAGCACAAAAAAATAATGTGAAAGAAAAAATGCAATCTATAATTATAGAACTGGAACAAGACATTCACGAAACAGAATCTATACACAGTATTAAAAATAAACTGAATTCAAAATTATTGGAATTTGCCAACACCTACTTTACAGATATAAATATATACGACACACACGGAAATCTAACAGCAACTTCCAGACCTGAGATTTTCAACTACAAACTCACAAGCAGAAAAATTAATTCTGACGCTTTTTTTCACTTATCACATAAAAAACAGCAAGAATATATACATAAAGAGTCTATAGAAAAACTCGATTACACTTCTGCATATGCTCCTTTGACAAACGCAGAAAACGAAATTATTGGATATATAAACCTGCCGTATTTTTCCAAACAAGCCGAACTCAGCCAACAAATCAGTTCACTAATAGTTGCTATACTCAACATTTTTGTGTTACTGATAATAATTTCAACAATAGTAGCAGCATTTCTTTCTAACAAAATAACCTTTCCATTGCAAATACTCAGAGATAAAATGAAGTTGGTTCAATTAGGAAATAAAAATGAGAAAATTTCATGGAATGCTTCTGATGAAATAGGTAATCTAATAGAAAACTACAATTCCATGATTGACCAATTAGAGTTAAGTGCAGAAAAATTAGCAAAAAATGAACGAGAAGAAGCCTGGCGTGAAATGGCAAAACAAATAGCCCATGAAATAAAAAATCCTCTGACTCCTATGAAGTTAAACATTCAGCTTTTACAAAAAGCATGGATGCAAAACGACCCAAAATTTGAAAACAGACTACAGTCTATATCAAATAGTTTAATCGAACAAATTGAAACATTAGCCGAAACAGCTACTTCATTTTCAAATTTTGCTAAAATTTCAGAAGGTACGCATGAAAATATTGAAATTACTCAATTACTTCACAATACGATTATCCTTTTTAAACAAGAAAAAAATATTGAAATAAAAACACATATTCAAGAAAAAAATATTTTCGTATACGCAAACAAAGATAAACTCATGCGTGTGTTTAATAATATTTTAAAAAATGCTATACAATCAATACCGGAAGAAGAAAAGGGAATCATAGATGTCTCTCTCGAATTATGTGAGCAAAGTGTCTGCATAACATTTTCTGACAATGGAAAAGGCATTGCTGATGAGATAAAAGACAAGTTGTTTTCACCAAGTTTTACGACAAAAAATACAGGTAGCGGTTTGGGGTTAGCTATTTGCAAAAAAATTCTTGAAAGCATACACGGAACAATTTGGTTTGAATCTCAAGAACACTCCGGAACAACATTCTTTATTCAATTACCATACGTAGATATAGAATAGCAAACACAATGCCTCTTACGGAAGATTTGTATTAAAATTTTCAGAATAGATTCGTTTTTTCTAATCTTTGCAAAATCTGCTTTCATAATAGTTAACTTGTATGGTCAACCTATATCAAGGATTGAGACAAAAAAAATGCCGGAAAAACTCCCGGCATATATTTTTATCTTAATGAAAAACATGTTCTACAAAAATCATGTTATTATATATGTGCATTGCACTATTTATATTTTTCAACTTGTTGATTATATTCTTGTATAACCTCATCAAAAATTGATTTCACGGACTGAATTTCTTTAGCACGATACGCATTGCTACCGGCAAAACAAAATCCATTATCCAAATCACCTTTTGCCGCGTTAAACAAAGCCTCTGATATACAAAACGGCACATTTCTGTAATCACAGGTTTTCAAACATTGCCATGGACAATTTACCGGTTTTTTCTTGTCTTGAATAATATCTTTTACAAAATCATTAGAAATAACTCTGCCAGGCATGCCAACCGGACTATCGATAATAACAATATCATCTTCGGTACACGAAATATATGCTTGTTTAAACTCATCAGACACATCACATTCTGTACTCGTAACAAAGCGAGTGCCCATTTTTACACCATTTGCACCTAACTGCATGATATCATACATCTCTTTTCCTGAGTATATACCACCGGCAGCAATAACGGGTATTTCAATACCATATTTTTGCTCATACGGTTTTACTATTTTTACAACCTCTGGAATTATAGAATTCAATGCCTCCGGATCCGCAAAAATTTCATCTTTCGCAAACCCAATATGTCCCCCACATAAATTTCCTTCTACAACAATTGCATCAGGTACTCGGTTATATTTTTTGTCCCAATATGAGAAAATTAAATTTGCCACTCGTACTGACGAAACTTTAGGAACAAATTTAGTGTGAGATTTTTCAAAAACAGAGGGGTCTTTTAAAAACAATCCTGCTCCAATAAATGCTATATCAATTTCTTCATCAACAGCAACATGCAATAAATCATCGAAATCAGACACTGCCATCATTACATTAACTCCCAAAATACCGGAAGTTTTAGCACGTGCCTTTTGTATTTCTTTACGAAGTGCTACTTTATTTGATTCTTTATAATGCTTTCTGTAATTTGGTTCGGTCATACCTATGCCTACAGCAGATATTACACCTACACCACCTTCATTTGCCACAGCCGCGGCTAAATTAGACAAAGACACTGCTATGCCCATGCCACCTTGTATTATGGGTACTTTTATGGTAAGATCACCTATATGTATTGATTTCATAAAAAAGAAAAGATAAATCTGTTATTATATTGTGAGAATAATTATTCTCATTAAAATTATAAAATTTATACATGCTATAACGAATATATAAACACTATTTGTAACTATTTCCTGCACACGTATTTAGAAAATAAAAATTCTATTTCTATTTTTCAAAACACAATACTTACAGAAAAGCGACACAAAGGTACAGAAAAAGATGGAAAAAATATATGCTTTTATTATTATTTCGCACATTATTATAATTTATTCTATCTTCATTAAATATTCCATCACCATATTCTTTTTCTAAGTTTCAGTGCAAGAACTCCAAACACATCCCCAAAGTATTTTCAATATAGACTATTATTCTCATCATAAAAAACAACCATCCCAAGAATCGATACTCATTAATTTTCAAGATTTCGAAAACCTTATATTTAAACTTTTCGTATCAAAATTACAGGAAAAAGTAGTTTTCGTGCAAGCACTATTTATTCATAGTATCAACAAATATAGAAACACAAACAGTACATTAAAAAAAAACTAATTTGTAGTACGTAAATTATACCATTGTATTGTCTTTATTATATAGACAATAAACAGTAAGAATTATTCTGTGTGAAAAATTTATTTACAATAGTATCGATAATTGTATTGATAGGTTTGTTCAACAAATCTACATATGCTCAATGTGATACCTGTACCGAAACGACAACTTTTTATGTAGACTTATCAGAGAATCCTGATTCTGTATGGACAAGTCCTCATACAAATCGTTCGGGAAAATGCTGTATTGACCCAAATTCAAGTTTAAATTGTATTCGCTTTGAGGTAACAACGCACCCTGATGCCCAACAATTAAGTTTTTATTTGGCAGAACCACCAATACCACCGGCTATGGAATATAGCCCTAATTGTGGTGATTGGCAATCGGTAGATATTCCTATGTGTATTGAAGGCACAGGACCGCATTGTATTGTGTATTGTAAACCGGGAAATGATAAGTTGAAATACATGATTACTTCTTCAAAAATTGCAGAAGTTTCCCCGCCGATTACCGTTGGGGAAGGGTGTATTGATACTATTTGGGCACGAGGGTTTGATGTTCCGTCAATACAATGGAATGTTGTGTATCCCGGTCCGGAATATAATTCGTATTTGAGTGCAACCTCGGGAGTCGAAGAGGTTATTGTAAATGGCCCGCCGGTTTCTACGGGAGTTGATTATTTTGATGTTGAGGTTACGGGTGAATTAAGTGGCGGATGTGCGGGAAGTACGATGACAGATACTGTTCGAGTTCATTTTGTAAGTACGAAAGATGTGCAAATTTTACCCGAAGACCCGACAATTTGTTATGGCGGTTCTTCTATTGAATTAACGGCCGAGCCCGAAGGTGGAAAACCGCCATATAATTATCTGTGGAGTACCGGTGAAACAACGAAAAGTATTTGGGTTTCTTCTGCCGGTGATTATTCGGTTGAGGTGACTGACGTAACTGAGTGTCCGCCGGTTGAAAC
>JAWOEL010000018.1:0-4077 GCA_046482735.1 Bacteroidales bacterium
CCTGGCACATTATCATCACCGAACTCCGCATTCCGCGAGCAATAACCGCATTAATTACCGGCATGGCATTACCCGTTTCGGGATTATTAATGCAAACATTTTTCCGGAATCCACTTGCCGGACCATATGTTCTCGGTATAAGTACCGGTGCGAGTTTAGGTGTTGCCATATTTTCCTTAGGCGGCGGATTAGGAACTTACGCTATCATTTCCGGACTGGGAATTGGCACAAGCTGGGGCATGATTATCGCCGCATGTATAGGGTCATTGGCAGTTATGTTTATGATTGTATCCATTTCCCCCAAAGTACGCGACACCGCCTCATTACTCATAATCGGTATAATGCTCGGAAGCATTACCTCAGCAGTGGTGAGCGTTCTTCAATATTTCTCGAACCCGAATGAAATACAAGAATTTCTGATGTGGACTTTCGGAAATTTCTCCGGATTAAGTCATACAGAAATTGGCATAATGATAGGAATAATCATACCAATGCTTGCCATAAGTTTTGCAATGCAAAAATCACTCAACGCCCTTCTACTCGGCGAGAATTATGCACGCGGTCTGGGAGTTAACATCACACGCTTACGCTACGGCATTATCATTACCGCATCATTACTTGCCGGCGTTATTACCGCATTTACCGGCCCTATCGGTTTTGTTGGCATGGCAGTTCCGCACATAGCACGTACCATATTTAAAACCACCAATCACGCCATACTTATTGCCACGTCAGCATTAATCGGAGCACATTTGGTGTTACTCTGCGACATTATTTCCCAATTGCCCGGATATCAATCAACAATACCAATAAATACCGTAACCGCATTATTTGGTGCACCAATTGTAATTTTTGTTATTTTTAAAAGTCGGAAATCTCAATTATCATATTAATGGATGCAGAAAAAATAACATATCAGGCAATACTCGATGCTCCCAATCTGGACATAGGATACCGGACAAAAAAAGGAGACATTCCCATTGCCAAACAATTGAATCTGCATATATTCAAAGGAGAGATGGTCTGTTTACTCGGCCCGAACGGTTCCGGCAAATCGACCCTCATTCGGACACTTGCCGGTATGCAAAAATCACTTTCGGGAGACATTTACATACAAAACCAACGCTTAGAACCACAACACGCACGCGAACTCTCACAACTAATGAGTGTGGTACTCACCGAACGCATTGCCGTGAGTCATATGACCGTATACGAATTAGTATCACTCGGCAGATTTCCCCACACCAATTGGTTAGGAAAACTATCCGAAGAAGACCACACACAAATTGAAAAATCAATAGAACAAGTAGGCTTAGGCACATTTCGCACACGCTTTGTAAACACCCTGAGCGACGGCGAAAGACAACGCGTAATGATTGCCAAAGCACTGGCACAAGACACGCCCTTCATAATGCTCGATGAACCAACCGCACATTTAGACCTGCCCAACCGGATAGAGATAATGAAGCTGCTCAAAGAATTAGCACAACAAACCTACAAATCGATATTGCTCTCCACCCATGAGCTCGACCTTGCCTTGCAAGTGGCAGACCGCATTTGGCTGATGCAAACAGACAAGCCACTCCTTTGCGGCACACCCGAAGATTTGGTACTCAACGGCAGTTTTGAGCAGGCATTCAAAAAACAATCATTTGACTTTGACCGGGCAAGCGGGCTGTTCAAAATAAACTATCAACACTCCCACTCCATTTCCATATCGGGCGACCCCATACGCATGTTCTGGACCAAGCGAGCACTCAACAGACACGGCTACAAAATTGCCGAACAACATACCGACATTCCCCACATAGACGTTTCGGAAACCACCTGGACATTATCGTACAATTCAAAACACAGCGAATGCTCCAGTATTTTTGAATTGTTGATTGCAATAAATGGGGTTGAGAGGGAATGATATTTTTGTGTCTGAGATTATTCAACTCAAAAAAATTTAACAAGAAAAAGAACATTCAATAATTGATAACATAGTTTTCTCAAGCAACAAGAATTTACCCACCAATATTTTTATATGCTTCATTTATTAAAAATTTCACTTCCTCAAAATCAGATAAATTATGTATTGACAATTCAAAATCACCCGTTCCATAATGACCTATATTTCTAACATCTCTACCTTGTTTAGGAATATCTGATATTTCGTCAGGATTTAATTTCAAAAAAAGTGTAATTTTCCTTTTATACGTTTGCATGCAAACAAAATTCTGACTTGTTTTATATGCTATATAATGTTTTTTTGGTGTTTCTTCAATTGAACTATCAAGAGAAATAATATAATCTCTAATTGAATGAAAAAGCTCTAAAACTGTTTCATCTAAATTATCAGAATGTTCACTTAAAGAATATACCGCAGTCTTTCTTGTCAGAGCAGCTTTTTTACCCGCTTCTACCATTATTGGATTTTTTCCATTATAATCATCAGCTGATTTTTCATGAATGGTCGTATGAGTTCGTCTATATATTTCCTCAATATGTAAAATGCCATTTTCATAAATTTTATACTGCCATAATTCAATATTTGCCCCCATAACCTGAACAGCATGTAAATCATATTTTTTATATTCTGGAGCCAGACATATAACTCGAATATCCGACCAATCAACTTCAACTTGTTTATGTAAAGCATTATTTGCTGCAACTTGAAAATCGCCTTTATGATCTTTTATCCAATGCAAATAATATAAACTTTGGTTTATTAAATCGGAAGACGCCACTTTTTTATATTCTATAATTACCGGATTGTTGTCTTCTGAGATTGCTAATGTATCAATTCTGCCGGAATGTATGTTTCCGGTTGAGAATTCAGTAGAAATAAAATGACAATTAAATATTGTTTCTAAATTTTCTTCAATTAATTTTTGAAGCTCTTTTTCTAATTTAAACTCTCCTAATCGAACACGTTTTGCTTTTCCTTTTTCAATTTCAAAAATTGCCATTTTGTAGTTTTTTTATTATTGCAATATCTTTTTCTATAGTTGTTGCCAACATTTACAATATGAAACGGTTGATTTTTCGGGCTTCGTACCTGTCCACCAACAAGAACGCTGAAGCGGGTATCAAACCTTCGCAAACAACTGAACATCAACTATTTTTTGTTGCATATTGTGCACTGCTATTTATCCATTATATTTCTTAAGTTCTTTTTCTCCTGGTAAAATTTGTTCAAATAATTCTACCGCAAAATCAAAATTATATGGTGCTAATCCATTATAAATCGTATTTCCATGTTCAGTCGATTCGATGTTATTTGTCAAATCCACTGTCATTAACCATGCTGAAGCATTATTAAATTTCGAATATCCAGCATCATAGTGAATTGTAATCCGAGCAAAATAATCTTGGTCATTAAAAGGGTGGTAATATTTTTTCTCAAAAACATCACGCTTATCACTCTCTCTTGTTTGTATAAATCCTATCTGTCGTAAATATTCAGCTAATCCAAAGTCCATAATTTATTGTATAATATTCTCAATTTCATTAATCTCTGACTCATCATAATTTGTAGTCCTCATACATATATTTGTCCATATGCATTCTTCACCTTTTGAATAATCATAGTCATTATTTAGCATTCCAAAATAGTTTTCTTTGACTCCATAAACTATGTATTTCTCACCTACCTTAAATCTATATCCGCAATCACCACCGCCATTTCCAGTATAAATCTCCATGGTGTCTTTTACTGTTTTACCTTTATAAACTTTCTCAATCTGTATTTTATACTTGCTAATCCTATGAACATATGGATAAAATTTATGAGCTAAAGAGTCATTGAAGTTTTGTCTAATCATTATTGAGTCAGGAATATTAATGAAATCTCGACTAATGATTTCACCAACAATTACAAAGGCAGAACTTTTTATTGCTCCTTTTACTGTCGATTCACCTTGGCATGAACAAGCATAAACATCAGAAAATCCTAATATTAAAAGTGCTATTAATATGTAGTATGTAGCTCTCATGGTTGCGTACAACGTTTCGTAGTCGAGTAGGCAAGAGGAATTTCACCTCAAGCCTCTCACAGAACCGTGCTTGATAGTCTCCCATCACACGGCTCTT